>SUWT01000012.1 GCA_015061335.1 Lentimicrobiaceae bacterium
GTGCTCTTCCGATCTGTGTGATAACGATGAATGCGTTGTCATCTCTATGCAACTGATTAACTCCGTTAGCCACTATTCTCAAAGCATCGATGTCGAGGCCTGAGTCAGTCTCATCAAGAATTGCGAGTTGAGGCTCTAACATCGCCATCTGGAAGATTTCATTTTTCTTTTTCTCACCACCTGAGAATCCGACGTTTACATAGCGATTCTGGAGTTTTGCAGTAATCTCTACCATCGCCTGTTTCTCTTTCATCATCTTAAGAAATTCTGGCATGGTGATGTTTGGAAGTCCTTGATATTCGCGTTTAGCATTTACGGCAGTACGCATGAAATTCTGGATGCTCACACCCGGAATCTCGACTGGATATTGGAAACTGAGGAAAATACCTTCGTTAGCGCGGTCGGCAGGACTCATTTCCATGATATTCTTTCCTTTAAACCAAATCTCGCCTTCTGTAATCTCGTAGCCTTCCCTGCCGGTGATGGCAGCTGCCAACGTACTCTTGCCGGTTCCGTTAGGTCCCATGATGGCATGAATCTCACCTTCGTTTACTGTTAAGTTAAAACCTTTTAATATTTCTTTGCCTCCTACTGAGACATGTAAGTTTTTTATTTCGAATAACATAGTTATAAATTTTCTTTAAGTTAAAAATAATTAACCGACGCTGCCTTCTAAAGTGATTGACAACAACTTTTGTGCTTCAACGGCAAATTCCATCGGGAGTTTATTCAAGACATCTTTTGCATAACCATTGACAATCAATCCTATTGCTTTCTCTGTATCGATGCCTCTTTGGTTACAATAGAACAATTGGTCTTCTGAAATCTTAGATGTCGTAGCCTCGTGTTCGAGAATCGCGGTGTCGTTGCTGCATTCGATATAAGGCCAAGTATGTGCGCCGCATTTGTCGCCAAGCAACAGAGAATCACACTGTGAGAAGTTGCGGCAGTTGCTCGCGTTAGGAGCTATTCTCACCAAACCGCGATAACCGTTCTGACTGTGACCTGCGGAAATGCCTTTTGAAATGATAGTGCTTTTACTATTCTTTCCGAGATGAATCATCTTGGTTCCGGTGTCAGCTTGTTGGTAGTTGTTAGTCACTGCCACCGAATAAAACTCTGCTGATGAGTTGTCGCCTTTCAAGATGCAACTTGGATATTTCCAAGTGATTGCGGAACCCGTCTCGACCTGCGTCCAAGAAATCTTTGAGTTGTTACCGCGACAGATACCACGTTTTGTTACGAAGTTATAAATACCGCCTTTGCCGTCTTTGTCGCCCGGATACCAATTTTGTACTGTTGAATATTTCACCTCAGCGTCAGTCTCTGCTATAATCTCCACGATAGCTGCATGGAGCTGATTTTCATCACGTTGAGGTGCGGTGCAGCCTTCCATATAACTTACGTAAGCACCTTCGTCAGCGACTATCAAAGTACGTTCAAACTGTCCTGTATTTGCGGCATTAATTCTGAAATATGTCGATAATTCCAAAGGACAACGCACGCCTTTAGGAATGTAACAGAATGAACCATCGCTAAATACAGCGGAATTCAATGCTGCGAAGAAGTTGTCGGTATGAGGCACGACGGTTCCTAAATATTTTTTAACTAAATCAGGATGTTGTTTAACAGCCTCGCTGAACGACATGAAGATGATTCCATGTTTCGACAAAGTATCTTGAAATGTAGTCTTTACGGAGGTGCTATCCATGACAGCATCGACGGCGACACCGGTGAGGCGTTTCTGTTCATCTAAAGAAATTCCTAATTTGTTAAAAGTATCCAACAATTCAGGATCAACTTCATCGAGACTTTGCAGCTCTTTTCTTTTCTTAGGAGCAGCGTAGTAGATAATATCTTGATAATCAATTGGAGGTATGTTTAGATGCGCCCATTCAGGTTGTTTCATCGTCAACCATTTTCTATACGCTTTCAAGCGAAATTCAAGCAACCATTCCGGTTCCTCTTTTTTTGAGGAGATGAGTCTGATAATATCTTCGTTGAGACCTTTTGGCGCAAAATCAGTCTCAATATCAGTCACAAAGCCAAATTCATATTCTTTATTGGTTACTTGTTCAATTATATTTTCATTAGGATTTGAATCCATTTGTTGTTATTTTTTAAGTATTTAGTGATTTTTATAAAAAATTGTAATTTTTAGCAAAGATACAAAAAAATACGATATGAATAAGTCAATTTTTAGTATTATATTTGCAGCATTTATTACTTTTATGAAAAAACAAGAAACTCATCCTAATGGTTTTATGAGGAAATTTAAAAAGAGGAATATTATAACGTATATTCTGGCTTCAATAGCTGCATCTGTAATTATTATTTATGTGGCCATTTATCTTGCTGTACCATCATATCGTTTTGAAGATCCTGTCCCTTTTAAGGGTAGGTTTATTTATAATCCGTACCAGAATTTAGCGGAGACAAAATGGCAATATCTTGATTTTAGAAATGATACGTATGAGAAGATACAACTTCCTGTGTATGAATATGGTTATGGTGTTTTTCCGATACGTTATCTCTGTATAGATTATGAGTCAAAAAGAAAAATAGATTATGCTTTCTTTCAAAATATCCATTATAAACAATATAATATTAATTGTTTGAATAAAAACTGCGGTCTGGTGGTTCCCGCTCATCCTTCTAAAGGATTTAAAATCAGAGAGATGAAACATCTAGATAACTACAGGGTCTTGGAGGTATTATCACCATTGGGAAAACATCTTGATTATTGGGATATGGCGTTGTCATCTGGTCGTAGAGTTAATATTCTGGCATCCAATATGTTTGATGCTGAAGACGACTTTGTTTCTAAAACTGTTGTTAATCAGGTAGATGATGACAAGAAGTCTGTCATTAGCTCTTTAAAAAATGGTGATTCATACGCTATTACTTATAAGAAAAACAACATAGATATTCCTGAATTGAGAAGTGTTGATTTACATAATGACACCGTTTTTGTAACAGCTTCCAAGATGATCAATGAGATCCGTTTTATTGGTCAAGATGGGATGCTTAAAGATTCATTAATTGATGTAAATCAGGGTGTTTATGCTTTTTCTGATGATGACACATATATAAGAGTTGAGATGAATTTTGATGATGGAACGACTATATATCTCAATCCTTTGGTGCGACATGAATTTCAATATTTCTTTGATCCTGCTTTGACTACGATGATGAAAGCCAGGACATGGTTGATGCGTTTTGTATATATATTTGCATTTGTGTTTTTTGTTAAATATTTGTTATTCAATAGGAAAGAAGAAAATGCAGCTTAAGATAAAAGAAGAAAATATAAAGAAGAACCTGTTTTATTTACTTGTCGTCAGTGCTTTGATCAGAAGTTTTCTGGCGATATTTGTCGAGTTGGGTAACGACGAGGTATATTATTGGACGTATGCTTTATATCCTGATTGGAGTCATTTTGATCATCCTCCAATGGTAGGTTTTTTTATACAGATTTTTAGTTTTAATTTACTTTTTACAGATGAATTTTTTATAAGGCTGTCATCAGTTATCTTTATGACTGTCAATACTTATCTTGTTTTTTTAATTGGGAAGCAGATAAAGAATGAGCTGACGGGATTTTATGCGGCATTATTATATACTGCATCGATATATTCTTTTGTAATAACAGGGGTATTTATTCTTCCGGACACACCTTTATGTTTATTCATGTTTTTGTCGGTTTTATATTTCATAAGGTATTTCCAGTGTGAGAAGAACGGAGATTTGTTATTGGCGGGTCTTTTTGCCGGATTGGCAATATTATCTAAATATTCGGCTGTCTTTATCTGGTTTGGCGTAGGATTGTATGTTGTTTTTTATTCCAGAAAGGAATTTAAAAATCCGTTCTTGTATATGTCAGCTTTGATATCAGTTATTTGTGCATTGCCAATTTTGATATGGAATATAAATAATGAATTTATTAGTTTTACCTTCCATGGAAATAGAGTCGGTTTCTTCGGTGAATTTCATCCTGAATATTTTCTGATTGAAATTATTGGTGAGTTTTTATATAATAATCCTGTTAATTACATCCTTATAATCATAGCATTAATAGCACTTATTAAAGGAAATAGATCTGTTGATGATATGCCGCGACGTCTTTTATTATGCTTTAGCCTGCCGCTGATATTCCTATTTTGGATATTTTCTCTGACAAGACAAATTCTGCCCCATTGGACAGCACCTTCTTTTGTTTTGCTATTGTTTTTTGTTGCTGCGCAATTTGCTGATAAACAGACATATGATAGCGGACATCTTCTTCTTCCAAAATCAGTTGTAAGATCTTTGTCATTATTATTAATTGTATTGTCGGTTGGCGTCGTGGAGATAAAAACTGGTTTTATCCCTTTGAATTTTTCAGAAAGATCAAAAACGGTGCAACGGTATGGAGAAGGCGATTTTACACTTGATATGTATGGAAGAAGTATTTTAATGACTGAATTCCAAGATATTAGACAAGAGATAATAAACTCAGGTCAAATGAAAGATACTGATGGTATTATTGCTCTGAAATGGTTTCCTTTAGCTCATTTTGATTATTATATTGCTCGACCTTTGGGAATTAAAATGTTTGGCTTCAGAGATCCTTCAGAAATCCATAAGTATTCTTGGATAAATAAATATAGAGGAGATTTGCAACTCGGTGAGGATTACTGGTTTATAACAGAAAGCTCTGATTATTATGAGCCTGATAAGTACCTTGATAGATATTTTGAAGATATTATTCCCGTTGATACAATTAATATTGAACGATGTGGAAAGACTGCAAAATACGCTTTTGTCTATATGCTCAAAGATCTTAAAAAGATACCTCAAACCTGGTTCGTTGACGATAAATAGTGTTTTGTTAATATATATTAACTTAAAATGACCTTTTTAACATTTTTATAGTTAAAAAATGTAATAACTCTATATTTTCTTTCTTTACCTCTTGACAGAAGGATAAGGGATTTTGTATTTTTGAACAAGAAATTTATGAACCCTTATTTATGAAAGAAGATTTTATATATTATCTCTGGGAGAATAAGCTTTTGAGTAATAATCTTTATACAGTCGATAATGAAGAGATTACAATTATCTCTGTCGGAAATAGGAATTTTAACTCTGGTGCTGATTTTGTTAATGCACGACTGATGATTGCAGGAACATTATGGGCAGGACAGGTGGAAATGCATGTTTTAGCCTCTGATTGGTATAAACATAATCATCATGAAGATGAAAATTATAATAATGTTATCCTTCATGTTGTTTATGAATGTGACATTACAACACTAAATATCCCTACTCTTGAAATTAAAGATAAATTTGACTTGTCTCTCTATTATAATTATCATACTTTCATGAATTCTAAGAGCTGGATTCCATGTGAAAACTATATATCTGGTATTCAGAGCTTCACTCTTATTTCATGTTTGGATAGAATGCTTGTGGAACATCTGGAGAATGAGTGTGAAGATATTTGTGATAGTTTGAAAAATAATCATTATGATTGGGAACAGACGTTTTATCAACGACTTATGCGTTATTTTGGATTGAAGGTAAATAACGATTCTTTTGATTATCTCTCCAAAATACTACCATTAAGATTGCTTCTGCGCCATGTCGATAATCATATATATGTGGAATCCATGTTTTTTGGTTGTGCAGGTTTTCTCGAAAAAGATTTTAAGGAGGATTATCCTACCTTGTTGAAACGAGAATTTGGTATGCTAAGATCTAAATATGGCTTGAAGGTTATGCCTTTTTCAAATTGGAAATTTCTTCGTCTGAGACCTCCCAATTTTCCTGGTATTAGGATAGCTCAACTTGCTAAAATAATAATTAGAAATACAAGTATGTTTTCTAAGATAAGAGATGCTGAAGTACTCGATGATATTTTCCAATTATTTGATATACAATTAGATGAATATTGGGATACACATTTCCATTTTGATAAGATTTCTGTGAAAGCTCAGAAAAAAATCTTAGGTAGAACCGCGATTAATCTGATTATGATAAATGCTGTAGTACCGATGATCTTTTATTATGGACAATATCATTCTTTGGATAAATATAAAGATAGAGCAATAAGGTTTCTAGAACAAATTGATGCCGAAGATAATGTGATAATCAGACATTTCGCTAATTGTGGCATAATTTTGCAGAATTCTTTTCAGACTCAGGCAATAATGTATATGTATAAATATTATTGTAGGCGACGAAGATGTTTGGAATGTAGGATATATTCTGTCATATCCAAGAATGGAGACAGAAACGGTTGAAAAGTCATTATGTTTTTTTCATAACATATGTAATAATTTTATATTTTTGCGGTAACCTTGGAAAGGATTTATAGTTATAAAATTAAAAATATTTAAAAATATAAAGAAATGAGAAGACTATTACTTTTTTTACTTTTTATCATAGTAAGTATTACGGCAAACGCCCAATTGTTTTTGTCAGGTGGTATCACTTTGACAGATATTGATACGCGAATATCTAATTCTAGTGTTACATTGCAACACTCACGAAATACGTCGTTTACCATAGCTCCTGCCGTTGGATATATGTTCCCGGGAACCCGTTGTGGTGTAGGTGTCGTGACAGCTTATGGAAGAGCTAATAGTGAAGAAGCAGTTGGAAAGGCTTTTACAAATGCGTATGATGTCTCTCTATTCTTCCGTTATGTATATGCGTTATTCCCTAAAATTACATTATATGCCGATCTGAAATTTCCAATCGGTTATTCTCATACTAAGGCAAAAGTGGGAACAACAGTTCAGACTATCAATGATGTTAGTAAAACTTCTTTGATGGGTGTTCGTCTGGTACCTGGATTGTCGTATAAATTTACCGATCATATATTATTCACTACCGAAATTGGCTTAATGAGCGCGAATTTCGTTCATACCAAGAAAACGACTTTTAATGATGGAGTCGTGACAGAAAATAACGACTTTACTTTAGGTGCTAATAACAGAGCAATCGCATCGTTCTGTTTCGTATATTTATTCTAAAATTAAAAAAGCGGCTTCAAGCCGCTTTTTTAATTTTTATTATCATTCGCCGCATCCGCCACCGCAACTGTCACAGCAACTTTGATTGTGGCAGTGACCTCCGCCGCAACCACCGCCGAAGTCAGCTTCTGTCAATTCGCGGACATCCAAGATTTCGCCTGTGAAATATAATGGCACGCCAGCTAGCTCAGGATTGAAGTCAACCTTAACTGTTGTCTCACCAATTTCTAAAATCTTGCCAGGAAATGGTTGATTGTTATTGTCTGTAAACCACACTGTCTCACCGACTTTGCAGATCGTTTCGTTAAGAACGCCATCTTGCATGAAAATGTCTTTGTTGACATCTAAAACATTTTCTTCCTTATGTTCACCATAACCTTCTTGTGGTGTCAAAGCGAAACCAAATGTTGCGCCTGGCTCCAAACCGTCTAAATTCTCTTCGAATTTTGGTAATAACATCCCTTGACCAAATATGGCTTGGAATGGCTGTTCTTTTGTTGTTTCTTGAATGATTTCTCCATCAGCTGTCTCGCGATGTAAAACGTAAGTCATTGTGACTACTGTGTTTTTTGCTACTTTCATTTCTTATCTTTTTTTATTGATATAATATTATATTTTAAACTTTCAATTTTCAATTCAAATCAGTATGTTCCAAACATCTTCCTTAGGATCCACTCGATTGAAATGAGCGATAAAATTATAAAAAATATTGATTTCAAATTGATCAGATCCTTGTAATTATTTTCTTCTCTTGTAATGGAACATATCCTTTCATCATTCTTCAATGTTTCTAAAAGCTGATCTAACTCATTGATATTATAGTTCTTTGCCTTGGTGAGACTTGCTAGCGCCTGCATTCTTGATGCGTTAGCTATTAAATCTTGAGCTTCGGCACCTACACTGACAACAGAAAACGTGCCATTCTCCATATATTTTTTACCACCATATTCTGCTTGAGCTGTAAATGTATAAATGCCCTTAGGTAATGTGTTGATATTCAATTTATATGACTTGTCATTTTTTGAAAAAGCATATTCATAAATAGCCTTATTATGTTTGTTGATGATGCGTATGTGCAAGTCGGGATCCGTAATTAATTCCTGACTTGGATTTTTAAGATCAGCAGTGAAAATGATGTCTTCAGTGTTTAAATAATTATCTTTATGATTGATAATCAATTCTTTATCCTTTTCTGTGAGAAGATATTTGACAGATTTGCTGAAAAGTTCTTCAAAATTATGGCAGTTTTCATTATTGTAATAATCATAGAGTTTCCATCTCCATATGCCCGTACCTAACAGAAAAGCTACCTTTCTACCATCAGTATCATTGCTAAAACTCATCATAGGATTCTGTGTCATTACGTTTGAAATATTCATCAATAAAAGAATATCATGATTTGTTTTAAACGAATAATTTATATGAGGAACCGACAGTGGAGGTAAATTGTTGATTGATTTAATCAATTCGTCTTCAATACTATATAAACCAAATGTCTGGCTATGATAGGGCTTTACGTCGAGTATGCTGTTAACTGTTCCTCGCTCGATGCTGATACTGTTTTGCAGACTGTTGAAAGCTTCTAAATCAGTGTGTTCTCCAATAATAAAGAATAAGGGAGTTTCTTTATTGTTAGCTACTTCTTGCTTTAATTGGTCTAATCTATTCATCCCCTTATAAGGAATCTGGTGCATGAAGATTATATCATAATCGCTGAAATCAGGAATCTCGCCATTGTCAAAGAACATCTCTGTCTCGAAATGATTTCCCAATGCGTTTTTTAGACTGCCTAGATCCGGGTGAGGAGATTTTGCGTAAAATAAAACTTTGTATTGCTTGTCAATAACCTCAATAAAGAAACTTTTTTTGTTATTTTGCGTAACTTGTTCGTTTCTTATCGTATCAATCAGAATGTCAATTTGTTTAACACCTTCCTCCCCAGAGTTTATATTAAAATCAAAAGTATGTGAAAAACGATTTGAGTTTACAGGAATATTAAGTTCTTCAATAATCTCATTGTTTACTAAAACCTTGATATTCATACTCTTGTTACGACAATTATGTGCATTTGCAATTATTCTCAATGGAAAAATTGTGTTTGTCGGACTGGTTTTGTTGTATTGTACGTCTTTGACATAGAAATCAGGATGATTTGTGGTATCTCCAAGAGTGACGGTATAAATAGGGAAAGGGTATGATTCAATATTTTGTTCTGGTGAATAAGATTTGTTGATGATGCCGTCAGATAAAAGTACTACTGCACCTACATTCTTTTTGTAATAAATTTTTCTTAAATCATTTAATGTTGTATATAAGTCGGTGTAATAATCCTGGTAATCAATATGTTGAAAATCTTTCAGTTCTTTGCCAAATAAATATTTGTCAACATTATAATAATCGTCCAGTTTATTGATTAAGGAGTCGAGAATATGAGGATATTCATTTTTGTAAAAAGATGAATCTTTTGTGAGAATCAATGATTTGGAGTTATCTTGTGCGATAATAATGCTTGCAGCTTCAATCTTAGTGCTTTTTTGTTTGATATATGGATTGAAAAAAAGTATAGCGACTAATGCTACTGCAATGGTTCTCAGCAGAAAAAGTAGTATGGAAAGAGTTTTATTGTAGTGCTGACTTTTGTTGGATAAATATAAAAGTGACGCAAAACAAATTCCTAATAAAATCGCAATAAGATATATCCACATATCAATGTAATCTGACATAAAAATGCAAAAATAATAAAAATACTCATGCTTAATGTCTTGAGATAACTACAAATTAAAATGTTTTAAAAAAAAATTGTTTTTTTACCATTTGTATGCTCTAAAAAGCTAATTTTGTGTTTCAAAAATGAATTATGATGAGAGAATTTGACGTGGAAATTAACAAATGCTGCGATTTGTTGAAGCAAGGGAAGGTTATCTTATATCCTACAGATACTATTTGGGGAATAGGTTGTGATGCTACCAATGTGAAAGCCGTGGAAAAGATTTTTACGATTAAAGAAAGGGCAAAAGGGAAAGGACTGATAGTTCTGGTTGACAGCATTGAAATGTTAAAAGAATATGTGAAGAATTTTCCTTTGATAGCACCTGATATTATAAAAGCGGCTAAGAATCCGTTAAGTATAATCTATTCAGAATCAAAGGGATTAGCTAAAAATATTTCTCCAGACAATACTGTTTGTATAAGAGTTGTAGATAATGAATTTTGTAAGGCTTTGATAAATAAATTCGGACGTCCTATCACCTCAACATCAGCTAATCTCGCTGGAGATACAGCTCCATCAATTTTTGTGGAGATTACAGATTATATAAAATCGTCTGTAGATTATGTCGTCGATCTATATCACGATGTTTTAACAAAACCTAAAGCATCAACAATCATAAGATTATACGAGGATAACAGATTTACCGTCATCAGACAATAAGATCGAACACTATTGAGTTATCGTTGTTAAACATAAAAAAAATATGAGATACTTAAAATTTTTATTGTTATTTGTAGTTATTTGTTCTCAATTAATTACTAATGCTCAGGCTGTTAAGCAGGAGACCCAGATAAACCCTCAGACTACATTGCAGAAAATGTCGATGATGTATTATCTGATAGATAAATTTTATGTTGATACTGCAAATTTAGAGCAGCTTACAGAAGATGCTATTGTCGCTATTCTCAAGGAATTAGATCCTCATTCGGCGTATATTTCCAAGAAGGATGTCGAGAAGGCGAATGAGCCTTTGGTCGGCAGCTTTGAAGGTATAGGAGTGACTTTTCAATTGTTTCAGGATACTATCTTGGTGATTTCACCAGTTCCAGGAGGACCGTCTGATAAGGTCGGAATCATGGCAGGCGACAAAATCGTTAAGATTGATGGGGAAGATGCTGTTGGAAAAAAGATCAGCAATGAGTATGTTATGGAACATCTTAGGGGCAAGAAAGGAACTGTAGTCACGCTAGGCATCAAGAGAGGTAAGAGTAATGAAATAATTGATTTTGAGGTTGTTAGAGACAAAATACCATTGAATAGTATTGATGCAGCATTTATGGTTGATAAAAATGTCGGCTATATTAAGTTGGATCGTTTCGCGAAGACTTCAATGACGGAGTTTGAAGAGTCGCTGGAGAAATTGAAAAAACAAAAGATGAAGTCGTTGATACTTGATTTGAGAGGAAATAACGGCGGTTATCTCAATATTGCGGTAGAGTTGAGTAATCAGTTTCTTAAGAAAGACCAGACAATAGTTTTTACAGAAGGATTAAAGAGTCCGAAACAGATTTTTAACACTGAAAAAAATGGAGATTTCACTGATGGTAAACTTGTTGTTTTGATTGATGAAGGCTCCGCCTCGGCAAGTGAGATAGTGTCGGGCGCGGTACAGGATTGGGACAGAGGCGTTTTGATAGGACGTAGGTCGTTTGGTAAAGGATTGGTACAGAGACCGTTCAATCTTCCTGACGGGTCTGTGGTGCGATTGACAACAGCACGTTATTATACACCAACGGGAAGATGTATCCAACGTTCATACGATAAGGGCTCTGAAGATTATTACAATGAGATGACCAAGAGAATGAAACATGGAGAATATTATCATGCGGATAGTATTCATTTCCCTGATTCTTTGAAGTATTCTACCATGTTGAGCGGTCGTACGGTTTATGGAGGTGGAGGTATTATGCCAGATATCTTTATGCCTGTTGATACAACCTTCGGTACTAAATTGTATGTGGATCTCGTCAGAAAAGGAATTTTCAATCGTTTTACAGTTGATTATGTGATGGATCATAGGAAGGATCTTATTGAGAAATATCAGAATTTTGACAAATTTAACGAAGGTTTCTTTGTCAATGAAGATATAATGCAAGCATTTAGGAAATTGTCGGAGGAAGAAGGCATTGAGTGGAATGAAGAGCAATTCTTACGTTCAGAGTCGATGATAAGATTGCAAATCAAAGCACTTATTGCTCGTAATGAGTGGGATATGGAAAAATATTATCAGGTTATAATGAAGCAAGATAAGATGATAGAAAAGGCGGTTGAAATATTGAACGACAATAATCAGTATAGGCAGTTGCTGGGAAGATGAAAGCATCCAAATAAATGATCTGAGAGAAAGTCTTATGGCTTTCTCTTTTTTTTTGAAATTATTAGTATTAAGTAAGGATGGTGTAAGAAAAAACAGTATATTTGTAGGCTCGAATTTTTCGATGAAAGAATATAATAAATAATCAAAATCTAACAAACAAAAATGAAAAAGATGCAAAAGTCTATTTTTAGAAAGATTGCGCTAGCATGCATGGTGTTATTATTTGGAACACAAGTGTTTGCGCAAGGACGCATTGAACTTAATCCAAGTTCAAAAGGTGTACAGATTTCAGAATCCAGTTTCAGTGGATTTAATTCTACATTCTCATTCAGCAGCTTAGAAAGTAATAATGTAATGACAGAAGCTGGTGAATTTTCTGTTATAACAATTGCAAAAACTGTTAATGGTGGTGAACTTGGCGGTCCTGCATTGCCAATCGCACGTGAACTTGTCGCTGTTCCATTTGGTGCAACACCTGTAGTAAAAGTCGTTAACTATAGTACAACTGACTATAAACTCAGTGATTATGGTATCGGAAGAGTTTATCCTCAACAACCTTCATACAGCAAGGATACAAAATTTGAGGATATGGTTTTCCATTATAATGAAAAAGAATATCAAAGCAGAGCTTTTGCGACAGCTCCAGAAGTGTCATTCAAAGTCATGGGAACAATGCGTGGTGTACAACTCGGTGCATTACAAGTTGAACCAGTTAGTTATGATGCAGCAAGTAACACAATACGTGTATTTAACGATATTCAGTTAGAGGTTGTGTTTGAAAATGCTGATATAGCACTTACAGAAGAGACTTTGATTAAAACTTATTCTCCATATTTCGATGTTATTTACAAACAATTATTCAATACTAGAGCTATAAACGATGTTTATGAGGATCATCCTGATCTTTACAAAACACCTGTACAAATGCTTGTTATAGCAAATCGTATGTTTGAAGAAGTTATGCAACCATGGTTAGAATGGAAAACACAAAAAGGTTTCTATGTAACACTCAAATATACCGATGAACTTGGTAGCGGTACAGCTAACGATATTCAAGCTTTCATTCAAGAACAATATGCAGCTAATACTCCATCATTCGTCATCATCTTCGGTGATGAAGATCAAGTAGCTCCAAGTAGAAACTCTGGTGTTGAGTCTGGTCGTGTAACAGACCTTTATTATGCAAGTGTTGATGGTGATGAATATCCAGATATTTACCACAGCCGTATGGCATGTGAGACAGTAGATCAAATGGCAGCTCTCATCCACAAGATTTTACAACATGAACAATATACAATGCCAGATCCATCATATCTTAGCAATGTATTGTTGATAGCAGGTGCTGACTGGAACTGGAATCCTATGGTAGGTCAACCTACAATTCAGTATGCATCAAACTATTACTACAATGCAGAACATGGCTTTGAGAATGTATATGAATATTTAGATAGCTATTCAGGATGTTATTCACATTTGGATACAGGTGTCGCTTTTGCGAACTATACAGCACACGGTAGCGAGACAAGCTGGGCAGATCCTAACTTCTCTGTATCAGATGTTAATAATTTGACAAATGTTGACAAATATTTCTGGGCAATGGGTAACTGCTGTAATGCAGCTGACTGGGGATATAACTCAACATGTTTTGGTGAAGCCATGATCCGCGGTGAAGAAAAAGGAGCATGGGGCTATATTGGATCATGTCCTGTAACATATTGGTGGGAAGACTATTACTTTGGTGTTGGTGCTACAAGTGTAACAAACCAAATGCCAACAATGGAACAAACCACAATGGGTAACTACGACGCTCTTTGGATGGAAGATACATATAATGTATTGGCAGCTGTTCCATTTACAGGAAACTTGGCTGTAGCATACGCACATACAGAAGGCGGATATTCAACATCAGCATCTGTAAAATATTATTATGAAGCATATCACACATTAGGTGACGGTTCTGTTATGCCATATAGAGCACAACCAACAGACAATAACGTCACACACCTCCCAACATTACCTATAGGTATTGCTAATTACACAGTGTCAGCAACTCCTGGTTCATACGTAGGTATTTCAAAAGACGGTGTTTTGTATGGCGCAGGTATGATCGATGAAACAGGTACAACAGACATTATATTAGAACCTATTACATCAGGTGGTGACGTGACAATCGTTGTTACACATCCAAGTCACATTCCATATATCACAACAGTACCAGCAGCAGCATTGGATGGTCCGTTCATCGCAGTTGATTCATATTCACCAGCAACAGCTCCTGTTGATGAAGAAGTATCATTCTCAGTTGTATTCAAAAATGTTGGTACAGAAACAACATCAGGTACAACAACTGTTACATTAAGCAGCGAAAATCCTAATATCACAATCACAGATGCAGAAGCTTCATTCGATGCATTAGCAGCCGAAGCTGTTGTTGAATTAGCTGATGAGTTCTCATTTACTATTTCAGAAAATGCTGTTAATGGCGATGTTATCGTTGTAAATTGCGTAGCAACATGTGGTTCAGAGTCATGGGAAGGCAAGATGACAATTACCGTAGGTACTCCTATCCTTGAATTTGAAGGATTTTCATGGGCAGGCTCATATGAACCAGGTGAGACATACACAGTGGCAGTTTCATTCAAAAATAAAGGACGTTATATGGCAACAAATGCAGCTGTAGCTATTTCTTCAACAAGTCAATATCTCACATTTGCAGAAGAAACATTTGAAGTCGGTACAATAGATCCAAGTGGTATAGCAACAGCTTTATTTGATGTTATAGTATCATCATCATGTCCTTCAACAGAAGTTCTAGATCTTACCTTCGACATTACAGCAGATAATGCAAATCCTGCTCAAGGTACAGGTGCAATGTCTAATACATGTAATGTAGTATTCGATTTACATGACTCATACGGTGATGGCTGGAATGGCGCTAAGTTAATAGTATCATTCGATGATGGAACTGAAACTCAAAACCTTACAATTGGTAGTGGTGGCTCTTCAGCAAATTATGTTCTTACAATAAATGTAGGTACACATGTTACAGTTACTTTCGATAGTGGCTCTTATGACTCAGAATGTTCATTTACTATAGCATACGAAGATGGTGCAACAATTTACCAAAGCCAAGGTATTCCTTCAGAAGGAGTAGTATGTGAATTTGACGTTAACTGTGCTGGAGGTGCAGCACTCGCTCCTGTTGAAAACTTAGAAGCTGATGCAGAACAACTTGGTCAAGTGACACTTTCATGGACAGCACCAGAAGGTTATGTTAACTTCTACGTATTACGTAACGGAGTCCAAATCGCTGAGACAACAGAAACAACATACGTTGACTCAGGTCTCGAATCAGGTACATATACATATTCTGTAATTGCTAACTATGAAGAAGGTCAATCAATTCCAAGAATTATTATCGTTGAAATGTTTGATAATGTTGGTGAAAATGCAGAAGTGATGTTTACAATCTATCCAAATCCTGCAAAAGATCATATCAATATCTTAACAAATGCTTCAAAATACGAGTATCAAATCATAAATAGCATCGGTCAAGTTGTCTTGAGTGGTGTTTCAAATGGTAGCAATCAAGTGTCATTAAGCGACATAGAAAACGGTATGTATTTCTTGAAAGTCGTTTCTGATGGTCAAATCTCAATTAATAAGATCTTAGTTCAATAATTATGGATAAAAAGGGCAGGTTTTATTCTTGCCCTTTATTAAATTTAAATATGATGAAAAAGTCCTTACTAGTATCATTTTTTTTGTTAGCAACAACCTTTGGTTTTGCTCAAGAATGGTTTGGAGTTAAAAGTAGTACTCCAACTTCGTTTCAGAAGACTTTGATTTCGTCAACTGAAGATGAGATTGTCGTTGGTGTTAAAGTTGATGGTTTTAATGCAACAGCAGTTAAGACTGATAAAGGAGAACAAGTCGTTATAAGTGCAGATGACATGGCTTCAATGCTCATTAAAGGTGCACCAGACGTTCCTATGTTCCCAATACCTATGATTATAGGTGATAGAGCGGAAATGCAGGTTAGTGTCATAGAATCAGAATATACCGATTTTGAAGGTATAGAAGTGGCTCCGTCAAAAGGTAACTTCAGCCGTCAAATCAATCCTGATGATGTAGAATATGTGTATGGTGATATGTATCAACAAGATGCATTTTATCCTGCAACTCAAGCATCATTGGAATCACCATATATTTTGCGTGATTTCCGCGGTCAAAACTTGATGGTTTATCCATACGCTTATAATCCTGTAACAAAGACATTACGTGTTTATACAAAACTCGTTATTTCAGTAAATAAAGTTGGTGATAATGGCGAGAATCAAAAGGTTTCACGTAGAAGTAATTCTATTGAAGCAGCTCCTGAGACATTCGCTGCCTACGAACGTCGTTTCATAAATTATCCTTCAGCATCAAAATATGATTTCATAGTTGACGAAGGTGAAATGCTCATCGTTTGTGTTGATGAATATATGGAAGCTGTTCAACCATTGGTGGATTGGAAGAACATATCAGGTCGTCCTACAACAATGGTAGGTGTATCAGAGACAGGAACAGAAGATGACCTTAAAGCATATATCCAAGATTATTATGCATCACATCCAGACCTTACATATTTGCTTTTGGTTGGTGAACATAATAATCTTAAGGCTCACACAGTTCCAGGTGGTAGATCAGATAACTTCTACGGTATGTTGGAAGGTGATGATTATTATGAAGAAATCTTGGTAGGTCGTTTGCCTGTTAATAGTGTTCAGGATGCTGAAAATCAGGTGGCGAAGACTATCTATTATGAACGCAACATTGATGAAACAGCAACATGGGCAACAAGAGCTGTTGGTATTGGCGCTGACGAAGGTGCAGGAATGGGCCATTATGGTGAAGCCGATTACGAACACATGGATTTTATCAGAGATACACTTATGCATTATACATATACAGAGGTGTCTCAACATTACGCATACATAAATAATCCTACTGCTGCAACTATGATTGAGGACTTTAATACAGGTGCAACGGTAGCTAACTATTGTAACCACGGAAGCCCTACATCATGGGCAGTTGCTAATTTTAGTAACTCTCATATTCACCAGTTGACCAATGATAATAGATTGCCATTTATTTGGTCTGTAGCATGTAATAATGGTCAGTTCGACTATGATGAGTGCTTCGGCGAGGCATGGATGAGAGCAACAAACTCTTCAACAGGTGCTCCAACAGGTGCTATCGGCGGTATGTTCTCATGGATTTCACAACCATGGCTTCCTCCAATGTTTGGACAAGATGAAATGAATGCTATCTTGACAGAATGGCGTGATGGTTATAAACATACCTTAGGAGGTGTGTCGGTCAATGGTAATCAGTACGTACTTGATATGGCTCCAGGAGATGCTGGCTCTACACACAATACTTGGCTTCTTTTCGGTGATCCATCATTGATGGTTAGAACAGATGTGCCTCAAAATATGAATGTTACAGCTAGCCCTTCTGTACTTCTTCTAGGTATGACATCACTTACAGTTAATGCTGATGCAGAATTCGGTATCGCAACATTATCAATGGACGGTGAGGCGATAGCTTCAGCTTACGTGAATAATGGTGTCGCAGAACTTTCATTTCCTGCTCTTGCAAACGTTGGAACAGCAAAACTCGTTGTTGTGGGTTATAACAAAGTTACTACAGAAATGGATATTATGATCAATCCTGCTGAAGGTGCTTTTTTGGTTAATGATGGATATGTCCTCAACGATGATAACGGACAATTAGATTACGGTGAAAATATTAAACTTAGCATTAATGTAGAAAATGTCGGTGTTGAACAAGCAAATGACATATCAGTCGAACTTACAACAGATTCAGAATATATTACCTTAAACGATAATACTGAAACAATTGATGGTATAGCTGCTGGTGAGACTATCACTCTTGAAGAAGCATTCGACTTTGATGTGGCTTCTAATGTGCCAGACCAAACCACAATAGAGTTCGTCGTGGTTTATACCTCAGGATCAGATGTGTGGGAATCTAAGATAATTATGAAAGCTAATGCTCCAAAATTAAAATCTTCAAGTATTGCATTAGAAAACAATGTTATGCCAGGTGAGACTGGAAAACTGATCCTTGTTGTTAATAATGACGGTCATAGTGATGCTCATGACCTTGTAGCAGAATTGACAAGTAGTTCATCAGATCTTCAATTTACAAATGTCTCAATATCTTCAGAAGATATTGCAGTAGGTGAAGATGTGACAATAGAAGCTGAGTTTGATGTCGCTTCATCAGTGCTGGAAGGTACACTTATAGAAGTAGGTATTAACGTTGCAGCAGGACATTATACCATGAATTCTGTTTATAACATTAATGTTGGTAATGTAACTGAAGGTTTTGAATCAGGTGACTTCTCTGCATACGATTGGCAATTCTCAGGTTCCGCTCAATGGACTGTGACAAGCAATTATTCATACGAGGGTACATATAGCGCTAAATCGGGTGCTATAGGAAACTCTGAATCAAGTAGTTTGACGCTAACCATAGAAGTGTTGTCAGATGGTGAGATGAGCTTCTATTGTAAAGTTAATTCAGAATCAGGCTATGATAAATTAATATTCTATATCGATAATGTTCCTCAGGACGATTGGTCAGGTGATGTGAGTTGGTCTTTGCAAACATTCCAAGTTACACAAGGAACTCATACCTTCGAATGGAAATATTCAAAAGATATTTCTCAATCAAGTGGAGAAGATTGTGCTTATATAGATAATATTACATTCCCTCCTGTCAGCGTAGTTGAATTACTTGATCCTATTGCAGAATTGAAAGCTGAAGTTAATGGTAATACAGTTACTTTAGACTGGACTCCAGTAGATGATGCAGAATACATCATCAAACGTGATGGTGCTGAAATCGCTACTACATCATCAACAACATACGAAGATGTCTTAGACGAAGATGGCATATACATGTATAGTGTAATCGCAAAGGTCGGAGACTTCTATTCACTTCCTGCAATCGTAACAGTAACTGTAGGTACTGTTGACATCATCGAAATTGAATCTGTTAAATTTGATATCTATCCAAACCCTACAACAGGTATTGTAAATGTAGGTGTTAATACAGTATTTGATGCTAATGTCTATAACTACCAAGGTCAGATTGTTATGAGATTAACAGACAATAATGGTCAGATAGATATGTCAGCACTCCCTGCTGGTCTTTATCTCTTAGAAATAAGAGCTAATGACAAAGTAGCAGTAGAAAAGATCATCCTTAAATGAGATTGATATTTTTCATGGTTAAGGAAGATGGGATTTTCTCATCTTCCTTTTTTTTATTTAAAAAAATTTAACTTACATTGATATATTTTTTAAATTTGCAGAATTGTATTGAAAATTAATCAATGTATAATTTAAAATTTATAAAACATGAAAAGATTTTTACCATTCTCTTTTAAAAGCTTGACATTGCTTATCGCGCTTAATTTTTTAGTCTCATGCGATAGCGAAGTAAATAAGATTGATGTTAACAACCAATTTGCGATACAATTATTTACAGACACGGTAAGAATGAGTGATCTGTTAACAATGGTTGACTCAACAACATTGGAATATTTTAAGATAGATGAATATGGAGAAATATCCTTGTTTTTCTCAGACACTATCAATGATGCTATAAGTTCAGAAGATGTCTTATCTGGTATGACAAAATTTGATTTTATTGATACAAAAGAGATTAGTGTTAATTTTCCAAATCTTTCAGGAAATCTGGAAATTATAGAACCGGAATTGAGCTTTAAATATATCAATACTTTTGATTTTGAAGCGACAGGAGTCATAGACTCAGTATTTTTTACAAATGCTTTAGGAAATAAAATCAGTTTGCTTGAAAATTGGACTACTATAGAAAGACCTTTGCCGCCAACGGGTAATACAAGCGCTGAACTTACAAATATTGATGATTATGTTGTTGATAATTTTAATCTTTTAGATGACTATAGAAAAGTAACTTTTAATGGAAATATTAACTTTGATGCTGATGATGTAGATTATAACACAATTACAGAAGATTCTCATCTGGATTTTATTACGGAAATAAGTCTTCCGTTAGAGTTTGTCATAGAGAATTTGATTTTTAACAATATTTACGATTTCAGCATTGAAGCTGATGATGATGAAAATTCAGAAGGAATTAATCTGGATGGAGATTTTGATGAAATTGAATTTAAATTTGTTTGTGTGAATACTCTTCCTATTCAGGTGAAACCGCAGATATATATCGTTCAAGATAATACAGTTGTAGATTCTTTATTTGTAGAGGATTCTTATATACATGCTGGCTCTGCTGAGAACCCCACAGAAGATGTTATAATCGTTAAGGTTGTCGATGATAAATTACAAAAGATCAGAGAGGCTGATCAAGTTATGCTTAATGTTGGCTTGACATCTTTGGGAAGCAATGTGGTTTTAAATGCCGATGATTATTTCTTCTTGAGAGTAGGAATGACAACAAAGACTTCAGAAATTTATGTAGATTGATTTATAATTTTAAATTAATGTATCATGAAAACAATATATAGATTATTCGTGATATTGGCATTGTCGTTCGTAGCGTTGAATGCAAAAGCTCAAAACGACGGTATGGCTATTACATTATTACCTAACTCTTTGTATAGTAATTATTTCAATCCAGGTATTCGTGTTGAGTCGAAGGGTATGATAGGTATCGGCTTTTCTAATATTGGAGCTTCTGTATATAATTCCAGTGTGAGATATAATAATATATACAATTTTGAAAACGGAAAGGCTGTCTCAATAAACGCTAATAAGCTTGTAAACAGTTTAAACGAGCATGACAACTACATAGGTACTAACATCTCTATGGATCTCTTGGGTTTGGGATATAGGATAACAGATAAGTTATATCTTGATCTTAATTGGAGAGTTAAGAGTAACGGAGAATTTCATTATTCAAGAGATTTTGTGGGCTTCTTCATCAATGGTAATGGCAATTATATGGGAGAGGAGAACTATGCCGATTTCACCTTTGGTCTTGATATAAATATCTTTTCTGAGATTTCCGTCGGATTGCAATATGATATAAATGAAAAACTGACAGTTGGTGTCAGACCAAAATTGTTGGCAGGAGTGCTTAATGCGAGTATAAATGATGATAATACAAAAATTTATACTGATTCCGATACATATGAAATGATAGGAGATATTAATCTTAATACTAAGGTATCAAGTATCTTGGATGCTGATTTAGATAAATTGTCGGAAAGCGTCCTTTTCCAGGAAGGCTCGGTTTCTTTAACCGAACTTATGAAATTTAAAGATAATTATGGATTTGGCGTTGATTTTGGTGCTTCATATACTTTTAACGAGCATTTTGGTGTAGCAGCAGGAGTTTATGATTTGGGCTTTATCAAGTGGAAAAATACAAAGGAGAAATATGTCGAGAAAGAAAATGTGGTAATCAGTGAACCTATAGCTGGTGATTTTGATGCTTTGTTAGATATGAATCTCGATTTGTCGGAATTGTATAAGAATCTTTTTAGAGATGTATGGGGAGCAGATACACTTCATTCTGCCGATGATTATACAACCTCATTAAAGACAAGGATTATACTTCAAGGATATTATGAGTTAAATTCTTTCGCCAGATTTACCGCAATTAGTCAGATGTATTATGTCAATCAAAAGTTACGCCCAGCATTAACTTTGGCATATAGCGGTTCTTTCCTCGATATCCTTAACGTTACAGCCAATTATACCTTATCTAAATACTCAGGTAACTACTTAGGTGTAGGATTGGGTATTAATGTGGCATTCATGAATATTTATGTTGTGACAGATAATATAATGATATTGAGTAATATAGGAGCTTCGGCATCAAAGCTTCTCACATCGTACGAAAGTGCTAATCTTAGATTTGGTATTGTTTTTAGTCTGTAGTTTGATATTATTTTTATATATTTTTTGTAGCGGTATTTTATAATGCCGCTTTTTTTTGTAAATTTGCAAAATATAAATAATTATTAAAATGAAAAAGTCTATCTTTACTTTATTACTGTTATTATTATTACAATCGACTTATTGTCAGGAATGGCAATTAAATAATTTTAATTCAGATGAGGTGTATTCGGCACGATTACTTTCATCGACTGAGGAGTCAATAATAGTGGAAATAACTCTTAATGGCTTCAGTACCAGTGAGGTGGAAACTCCAAAAGGTAATGCCATTATTATTAATGCAGAGGAGATGTATCCGCTTTCTGAGGCTGGAGATCCTAATATCCCAAGCTTGTCAATACCATTGATTATTAATGATATATATAAGATGGATGTTAGGGTTGATGATGCTGAATATGTTGAATATCAGGGTGTTGAAATAGCTCCATTTAAAGGGCATTTCCCTCGTTCAATAAATCCCGATGACGTTCCTTATACATATTCCGAGGTGTATGAAAATGATGCATTTTTCCCTGTTTCACAAGTTAAATTAGACGAACCATATATCTTGCGCGATTTCAGAGGTCAAAATCTTAAGGTTACACCTTTTGCATATAATCCTCAGACAAAAGTTCTGAGAGTTTATAATAAAATTATCGTCGAGGTTTTTAGCTCTGATATTGATAATTATAATATTATCTCCAGAAAATCTAATATCATTAAACTTGATAATGATTTTAAGCATATTTATGAAAATAGATTCTTAAATTATTCAGAATCAGGCGTAAAGTATGATGTTTTTGAAGAAGAAGGCGACCTTCTCATAATTTGCCATGATGAGTTTATGGATGCTATGGAACCGTATGTAGAATGGAAAACAACCATCGGACGTAAGACTACAATTGTAGGAACTAGTGTCGCAGGAACAACCGAAGATGATATAAAATCTTATATCTCAGAACAATACGATATAAATCCAGATCTGACACATGTCTTATTGGTAGGAGATTCATATCATATTCCAGGTAAATATATTCCTGCAGGTACATATTCAGGTTGTTCAGACTGGTGGTATGGTCAATTATCGGGCAATGATTATTACAACGAACTTATTATAGGTCGTTTTTGTGTTGAAGAAATTGATGAAGTAAATACGCATATCGACAAAGTTATTCATTATGAAAGAGATATTGATGCCTCTGATACATGGTTGACTGTAGGACAGGGCGTTTCCAAACGTGAGGGCGTTGGAGGTCATTATGGAGAAGATGATTATGAACATATTGATAATATCAGGGATGATTTGTTGGATTATAATTATACACTTGTTCATCGTGATTATGCTAGTGTTTCAGGTGTTTCTTCTTCAGCAGCCATTATAAGTGAACATATTAATGCTGGCGTAAGTATAATCAATTATTGTAATCATGGATCGCCATCATCATGGGGAGTGTTTTCATACGATAATGATGATGTCAATGCTCTCGTCAATGATGATAAACTGCCATTTATTATCTCAGTAGCATGTAATAACGGACAATATGACTATCATCGTGACTTGTGTTTTGCCGAGACATGGATGAGAGCTACAAATAATTCTACCGGCAATCCAACAGGAGCAATAGGAGGTGTCTTTTCATATATATTGCAACCTTGGATACCACCTATGTATGGTCAGGATGAGATGGTAGATATTTTAGTTGAATCGTATTCGAATAATATAAAACGCACTATGGGTGGTGTGGTCTTAAATGGTAATATGAAGATACTTGATATTGGAGGTAATACTTTAGAATATTGGGCAACATATAACGCATGGAATATTTTTGGTGATCCAACATTGACATTACGTAATGATGTGCCATCTAATATGCAGGTTTCTCATAATGACAATATTTCTATTAATTCTACAAGCTTTGTCGTCAATGCGGTAGATGCAGATGGTGCTATTGCAACCTTGACAAAAGATCATGAGATCATGGGCTCAGCTATAATCAATAATGGAAGTGCAATAATTAATTTCAGTGCTCCTGATGTCACAGGAGAAGCAACACTTTCTGTCTTTGGCTATAATAAATTGACATATCTTACTACTATTGATATTATTGATGGAGGAACAAATGCACTGTCTGTTAGTCTTAGTGCAAATCCCGATGTTATAGCATTAGGCGCTACATCAACATTGACAGCTAATGCAGAAGGTGGTGATGGTACTTATTCATATTCATGGTCACCATCAACATCATTAGATAACGCTAATATCCAATCGCCATTGGCAAATCCAATCACAACAACAACTTATACATGTACTGTATCTGATGGAACAGAAACTGTCGATGCTTCTTTGACATTGATAGTAGTACTTCCTCCAACAGCTTTGACAGCTAATGTTGATGGCGATAATGTAGAATTATCATGGCAGGCTCCAGAATATGTTGACTCATATAATATTTATCGTGATAATGAATTAATAGCATCAGATATTAGTAATACTACATATACAGAATATGATCTTCCAGAAGGTTTTTATGAATATGCGGTAACTGCCAACTATGAAGGTGTTGAGTCGCCAAAAAGTGATGTGGCTACTACATTTGTAGAAGAATTTGTCGTGACAACTTATGCTAATCCATCTATAATTATTGAAACTCATCAGACTACAATTTCTGCATATGCGTCGGGAAATGGTCCGGTATCATATAGTTGGACACCCGCAGATGATCTTGAATACCCTAATAACTCATCTACATCAGCATCACCTATAGTGACGACAACATATACGGTGTTTGCCGAATGCGGAACGCAATCAGCAACAGCAGATCTTACTGTTTATGTTGTTGAAATTCCTAAGGGATTGACAGTGACAATAGAAGATAATAATGTTAGATTGCAATGGAATGAGGTAGATCTAGCCGAATATTATGTTGTTATGCGAGATGGTTACGTATTGAGCTCTTATGTTCCAACAACAACATATTTAGATGAAGATCTTGAAGAAGGTAGTTATTGTTATAGTGTTAAATCTGTCCGCGATCACTTGACAACACCAGCTTGTGATGAAATTTGTGTCGAAATAGGTGGTGATGGTTGCGAGCCTCCAAAAGATATTACAGCTCAATACTATTGGTACGACGGCGAGTTTGGGGCATTGATAGATTGGAATAGAATAGAGACAGCTGAGACTTTAACAGAATATAGAATTTACAGAAGTAAAGATAATATTAATTATGAGCTTGTTGGCACTCTCGCAAATGTGCCAGGTTTAAATCATTATCAATATTCTGATATGAATAATGCTATAGGTACATATTATTATAAGGTGTCGGCATATTATGCAGGTATCGATTGTGAGTCGGAATTTGGTATGGCAGCTAATTCAACCAACGATTATGTGATGATAGACATAACATCTGTGGATGGTATTTCTGATAATGATATTGTGATTTATCCTAATCCTGCATACGACAAACTTTGCGTTAAGGCGGATCATATCACATCATTGACCATAGTCAATATGATGGGTCAGATTGTTATGAGACAATATTGTGATTCCGATGAGCTAACTATAGATCTGGGAAATTTACATTCAGGAATGTATGTATTACAAATTGAGAGCAAGTCGGGATTATTGAGCAGACGTATTAATATTGTGAAATAATAACAAGAATGATATGGAAATCAAATTTATAGGTGCAGCTAGAGAGGTTACTGGCAGTAAGCATCTCATTACTACACGTCATGGGAAAAAGATTCTTTTAGACTGTGGAATGTTTCAAGGTAAGGGCTTGGATACTGATGCTTTGAACCGTAATACTATGGTTGATCCTGCTGATATAGACCATATTATTCTTACCCATGCGCATGTTGATCATTCGGGTTTGATACCTTATTTTTATAAGAGGGGGTTTAGAGGTTCTGTTATATGTACGCAGGCAACTCGTAATCTATGTTCTATTATGTTGCCCGACAGTGGTTTTATCCAAGAGAATGATACATATTGGTTTAACAAGAAGCGGGCCCGTCAAGGATTGAAGCCCGTCGAGCCCATATATACGGAGAAAGAAGCCAGAGAATGTATAGAGCTCTTTATTAGCGTGCCGCTTAATCGTCAATTCTATATCGATAATAATATACGAGTAAAATTTACTAATACAGGTCACTTGTTAGGTAGTGCATCAGCGACCATAGAAATCGATGAATATGGCGAACTGACACGTATAGGATATACCGGAGATATAGGTAGAAGTAATAATTATTTACTTCGCGCCCCTGATGCGTTTCCTCAATGTGACTACCTCATAGTGGAAAGTACATACGGCGACAGATTGCATCAAGATAAGCAACTGTCTGAAGATGAATTGTTGAGAATTATCAGACATACCTGTATCGAAAAAAAAGGAAAACTCATCATACCTTCTTTCGCTATAGGTAGGACACAAGAAATAGTGTATATCTTGAATAATTTCTATAATGAAGGTAAATTGCCTAATATCCCAATTTATGTTGATAGTCCATTGGCTGTGAACGCTACAAATATTTTCCGTCTTCATCTGGATTTATTTAATAAAGATGTGGCTGAAGTCCTTGAACATGATGATGATCCATTCGGTTTCGGTACTTTGAGATATATCACTAATGTAAATCATTCAAAGTCGTTGAATAATCGTCAGGAGGCATGTATAATCATCTCTGCATCAGGAATGATGGAAGCGGGAAGAGTTAAGCATCATATAGCAAATAACATTGATGATCCTAAGAACTCAATTTTGGCGATAGGCTATTGCGCTCCGACGACATTAGGAGCTAGAATTCTCGGAGGCGAAAAACAGATCTCTATATTTGGAACACCTCATACCGTAAATGCAGAGGTGTTTAAGATAGATGCTTTCAGCGGTCATGCCGATTATCAGGAAATGGAACAATATCTACGTTGTCAAAATCCAGAAAAAGTGAAAAAATTATTTATCGTTCATGGTGATTACGAGGCACAGGTTCCATATAGTAAAGTGCTCGCAAAAGCAGGCTTTAAAGATATAGTGATCCCGACACCAGGAGAGGTTTTTCAATTATGATCTGAGAATTATAAACTTTTCTTTATGAAACTTACACCTGCATAGGCGAGGGGAGTCCCAAAGAAGACCTCAATGCCGAGTTTCATGAAATATTGTGTGGCAATCATCATGAAGATGTCGCGTGTCGTCATTGTTCCAACGAAGGCTATCAAGACGAAAGGTACAGTATCAAACATGTGTGCGGCTATGGAACTTCCTATGGTTCTTGTCCATAAAGGCTTGTCGTGGAGCTTGGCTTTAATCTTGTCCATAAGCCATGCGTTTGACAACTCACCAAGAAGGAAGCCCGTTAATGACGCTATCACAATGCGAGGTACGTATGTGAAGACATTGTCGTAGGCGACAGCTGTTCCCTCTAGATAATCAGGCGATGGTAGCCATACCGCAATCTGTGTGAACAGCATCATAATGATGTTACAAAGGAATGTCATCCAAATGACCTTCTTCGCTTTTTGATAGCCCCATATCTCCGTAAGTATGTCGCCGAGCATATAGGCGAAAGGGAAAGTGATGGTGCCTGCATCGAAATAAATGATGTTAAAGAAACTGATTACTTTTACTGCCATGATATTCGACACTAAGTAAAGAGTGACGAAGAGCGCAGTCACAACCATAAATGACATCTCGCCATTTGTTCGGTTTTTTAAAGGGTTTTCCGAGACCTTGTTCATAAGAATGAATTAAAATACAAAAATAATAAAACTTTTAGAATTATAAGATTAAAAAACGAAAATTTATTGATCTGTCACAGATAATTTATTTCTTAAAATACCTGTGACACTTTTTTCTATATCATTATAATTCTCATCATTAAAGAAGATGTTTTTAAAATCCTCAATATATCTATCTGCTTTATATTCAGAACTAAAGAAGATTTTTTTGTTTTTATTTAAGATTTCTTCTCTTGTATTGGTGTCGTAATTCTCAAAGATATTGTATATTCTTACGAACATCTCTGTATCAACACATAAAGCGAAATTAACCAGATTCTGTTTTTTTAGTTTCACATCTAGGGAGAATGCATATAGCAGACAGAAAACCTGAAACTCATCCTTTGAAAATACTTTCATGACATTTAATTTCTAGATCTGTAAATCAGAAAAACTGCGGGTTTTTTATTCCAGTCTTTTTTGATTTTTTTCCATTCAGATATAGGTTTACTCACTATTTCCTCATCTTTTGTGGTGATGTTGCAAGCGACGCAAAGCATAGTGTTAGGGTGGCAGGTCTTTATTATCTCCTCTATCATAGCATTGTTACGGAAAGGTGTTTCGATGAACATTTGAGTTTCGTTGTTCATAGAAGATCTGCGTTCTATGTTGCGGAGAGCATTTGCTCTTTCCTGGCTTTTTATTGGCAGGTAGCCATGGAAGCAGAATGCTTGTCCATTAAATCCTGATGCCATGAGAGCCAATATCATTGCGTTAGGTCCGCTAAGAGGTCTTACCTGTATTCCTGCTTGGTGTGCCAATTCTACTATCAATGCGCCAGGGTCTGCTACACAAGGAGTACCTGCTTCAGACATAAGTCCAATATCATTTCCATTGAGAGCCTCGCCTAGATATGTCATCAGATCAGGATTTGCTTTATCGTGTTTGTCTAATTCTACGAAGGTGAGATCGTCTATGGCGCATGGCATATTCATCTTCGACAGCATACGTCGTGCAGTTCTCAGATTCTCGACGATAAAAAATCTTATATTACGGACTATATTCAGTGTGCCAAGAGGCAGTACCTCTTCGGCTGTTGTTGATCCCAATAATGTTGGAATCAGATATAATTTACCAAAATGAGGATTCATCAGCAGATATTTTTCTCTATATCATCGGCGATAGCCTTAAATTTTTTATCAGTTTCCAAGAGGTTCGCCACTGTTTTCAGCGCATGTATGACTGTGGCGTGGTCTTTGCCGCCGCATTCCTGACCTATCGATGCGAGTGAGCATTTCGTGAATTTCTTTGCAAAATACATGGCAAGTTGTCGAGCTTGTACCATCTCCCTTTTCTTGGATTTTGAATAAAAGTCCTCGATCTGAATATTAAGATTATTACAAACTACGTTTACAATATACTCTATTGAGACTTCTTGCACACTGTTATTGACAAATCTGTCGAGAAGTTGACGAGCCAGATCCAAGGTTACGGCTTTCTTATTCAATGATGATTGTGCCATCAGAGAGATAAGGAGACCTTCCATTTCTCGGATGTTTGTTTTTACCCTTGAGGCGACATAATCAATGACCTCATCAGGAAGTATAATGCCTTCGTTGTATGCTTTACGCTTTAAGATTTTGGTTCTTGTTTCTTCGTCAGGAGCCTGTAAATCGGCTGAAAGTCCCCATTTGAAGCGAGAAAGAAGACGTGGTTCCATATCTTTAATTTCTATAGGAGCCTTGTCGCAGGTAAAAATGAGCTGTTTTCCATTTTGTTGCAAATGATTGAAAATGTGGAAGAAAGCATCCTGTGTTTTTGTTTTTCCTGATAAGAATTGAATGTCATCTACAATAAGGACATCTATCATCTGATAGAAATGTATGAAATCGTTTCGGGTTTTATTTTTACATGAACTCATAAACTGTTGAATAAACTGTTCTGAGTTAACATATAATACGATCAGATTTGGATGATGTCTTTTTGTCTCCAATCCTATTGCATGACATAGGTGAGTTTTACCCATGCCAGTAGGACTATAAATGAATAATGGGTTGAATGCCGTTTTACCAGGCTTGTCAGCCACTGCCAAACCGGCAGAGCGGGCAAGACGATTACAACTTCCTTCTATATAATTGTCAAAAGAGTAATTTTCGTTGAGTTGGGATTCCACCTTTATCTTATTGATTCCAGGAAGCACGAAAGGATTCATGACTTCCTTGTTGTTTTCATTATTGAAATCTATAGGAACACGTACAGGCGGATTTATTGTATTTGTTCTGTCGGTACTAGGAATATGTATGTCGAAAGGATGATCTGCATCCATCACGATGCTATATTCCAATCGACCTGCCTCTCCCAACACTTTCCTGATTGTAAGTCTTAACAAGCTGATATAATGAGTCTCGAGATATTCATAAACAAATTGACTCGGAACTTGTATGGTGAGCACGCCATCTTGATAAGCTATAGGCTTGATTGGTTCAAACCACGTTTTATAGCTTTGAGGTTGGGTGTTGTCACGTATCATTTTGAGACAATCATTCCATATATCGACACAATGTCTGCTCATTATTATTGTTAAAAAATTACAAGAGTTTAAAAATCAGATAATTAAAAATTTCAGTTTTTATCTTAAAATTTTCAACAAAAATGGGAACAAAAAAGTTAATAAAAAAACAATTTTTATATTGATTATTAATTTTCTTTGTTATAAATTACGAGCAAGGATAAAACTGGTTTTGACTATATGTAAGCATCAGATTATTAGACTGTTTTGAGATAATTAACCTCAACACCGTATAGTCTTCCCAATTTTTCCACGACTCTATCTGCATCTTTTTTCCTCACAGAAATTTCCAGGTAACAATTGAGTTCAAACTTGGGGTTTTGTTGTTCCAGATTCTCATCTTTAAGCACTCTCATAACCTCGTTAAGAAGTGGATAATCAAATATTACAGAATAAACTTCATCTATGGTTTTTTCGATGATGACAGCATTGTCCAAAGCTTCACGGGCTGATGTTTTATATGCATTGATAAGTCCTGGAACACCTAATTTTATGCCGCCGAAATAACGTACCACAACTACACAAACATTAGTCACATCCTTGGAAAGGATCTGGTTTAGGATTGGTTTTCCAGCTGTTCCAGATGGCTCTCCATCATCGGAAGAACGATAACATGATTTGTCAGGGTTTATTATAAAGGCATAACAATGATGGCGGGCATCGAAATATTGCTTTTTGAACTCTGCAACACGGGTCTTGACATCCTCTTCAGAATGCACGGCAAAAGCCTTGGCAATAAATTTACTGCCTTTTTCCTTGTATAATCCATCACCTTCCTCTACCAATACTTTATATGTATCTTCAAACATCATTCTGCAAAGATAAGATATTTTTCAATATTTTTGCAATATGAAAGTACCATCAAATTTAGTTAAGGATATTAGAGATTACTATTGTGAGAAACTTTGCTATATTTATGATAGAAAAGAAGCTGACTCAATGATTCTCATCTTGTTCGATTATTATTTTAAGATTAGTAGAGTTAAGATGCTTTTAGAGCCGGATTTACGGCTGAGTGAATCTGAGATGCTTAAGATACATTTCGCTGTAAAAGATCTGCTTAAATATAAGCCGATACAATATGTAATAGGAGAAACTGAATTCTGTGATTTGAGATTCAAGCTAAATGAGAATGTCTTGATTCCTAGACCGGAAACTTCAGAATTAGTGAGGATGATAGCTGACAGCTGTAAGTTATCATCTGTAGGCAATATTTTAGATATCGGAACCGGTTCGGGATGTATCGCGATAAGTTTGGCGAAAATGTTGCCGCAAAGTCAGGTGTTCGCTATGGATATTTCAGAGAAAGCTCTGGATGTGGCGAAAGAAAACGCTGCTAATAATAATGAGAATGTCATTTTCATTCATGATGATATTTTGTCTTTAAGAAATGATATTGAAACGAAATTCGACATCATCGTGAGCAATCCGCCGTATGTAAGAGAAATGGAAAAGACGGATATGCGTGACAATGTATTGAATTGGGAACCACATGGCGCATTGTTTGTTAGTGATGACGATCCTATGATTTTCTACAAGAGTATCCTGGAATTCTCCAAGACACATCTTAATGAGAATGGTCAAGTTTGGCTGGAAATCAATGAGTTTCTTGGAAAAGAAATGCTTTCTTTGTGTCAGGACTTAGGTTTCTGCAATATAAGAATCATTAAAGATTTCAGAGAGAAAGAAAGATTTATGAGACTTAATATCAATCAAACATCACGCCTGGGTTCATAGAACATGGGCTTCTCCAATCGATGTCTCTACGGGCGAGAGCCGCTCTTTTCGCGCTCCAATAGGCGTAGCAGAAGCCCATCCCGCGAGGCTCGCCTTTCAGTTCTTCTTCCACTTCTTTCTCTACTTCATAAATATGCTTCTCCCATTCTTCTGAGGCTTGGACAGGATCTACCTTTAAATATTTGCTGTGATGATTCCACAGATCTAAGCCTGGTCCTGACATGTTTCTGCTTACAATCCAAGAAAGATCATAGATATGTTTATCTACAGTACGAAAATAATATTTATCGAAATGTTCTTCTAGTTCTGCATCGAAATCTTCTTTCTTTTCCCACATTCGGCATAATCTGTAATATTCACAGAAAGATTGATATAGACGAGGTGTCTCTTTAATGGAGATGCAATCGTTCTTTAGGATAAGTTCAATTCCATAGGCTCTCAAGGCAGGTGTGATTTTGTCATCTCTTTTCGGTGCGAGATCCTTAATGATGTGTAACCATCTTCTGGCTAACGGAATATTTTTCCATATTTCGCCTTCTTCAGCATTATCCATCATCTTTTCAAACAGATCTATATATTCAGAATACTCATCATTCCAATCCCAGTCACCTGAAGGTGAGGAGAAGAAGAACACAAAGCGTTCCGACTTATCGATATACATATTAGGGATGTCGTATGATGGAGTGCCTAGGATCTGCCATTTCCTATTGATCGTATAGGTATAATCCATGAATGTAAAAGTTATTTCATTCTCATTTATAGAAATAACTTTAAGGGTGCAGCCGAAGAAATTATATTCGCTGCCTTCATGGATTTTGTCTTCATGTATATAAATACAATTTGTGTCTCTGTTGCCGATGCTCATGTCTCTGGACTCGAAAATGCGAGCCATCCCAAAGTATTGTTCCATAGAATAATCAATAAATAATCAAATGTTTATACGTCGCTGCAAAGTTTAAACTTTTTTTAAAAAGATGCAAGGATTTTTTTTGCGATGGAATATTGTTATTGTCAAAAAAAATCGACTTTCAATCGACTAAATCTATTGACTTTTTTTGTACTTTTGCGCTTCGAAAAGCGATTGTCGCGGGCAGAGTGAAATCTGCGTGAGGAAAGTCGGGACAGCACAGAGCGCCGTACTTCTTAACAGGAAGGTGTCCGAGAGGATAACAGAAAGTGCCACAGAAAATTACCGCTCTACGGAGTAAGGGTGAAAATGTGAGGTAAGAGCTCACGCGAGGTCGTGGTGACATGGTCTCGGGGTAAACCTTACGGGCTGCAAAACCAAATATACCGGCGATGGTATTATGTACCGGGAGGGCTGCTCGTCCGAGTCGGGAGGGTAGGTCGCTTGAGTCTTACGGCAACGTCAGACCTAGAGAAATGACAATCACCTTGGAAACGAGGAACAGAATCCCGCTTATGCTTTTCTTTTTTTTGTTTTTAGCTGTCAATTGACAGCTAAAAACATATCATAAAGTAATTTTTTATTATCTTTGCCGTTATCTCAATGTATTTATTAAAAATTGTCTTATTTTTTATGAAAACATACATAAAACTTATCATCTTCACTACTACATTTTTTTTGTTAAGTAATTTATTATCAGCACAGAAACAAATTAATTACTACGACAATAAAGCCCTATTCGAAAGAGGTGTCATGTTATACGAAAATAAGCACTATGGCTCAGCATTGGAATGTTTTGAAGAATATATCTCCAAATCTGATGATAATAATTCCCAAGAAATGGTAATGGCGAAGTATTATGAAGCAACATCAGCCTTATATCTTGACAACAGTAAAGGTGAAACAAAAGTAATTACTTTCATCAAAGAGAATCCGACCAGTCTTATGGCGCATCAGGCTAACTTCATATATGCCAATACTTTATTCCAAAATAGAAAATACAGGGATGCACTAAAACGATATGACGATATTGATGCCAACATTTTAAATGAAGAAGAAAGATACGAATACACCTTCAATAAAGCCATCTCATATTTTCAGACACAGGAAATAGAGAAGTCAGTTCCAATGTTTAGGAAACTTGCTCATAAAAACAATAAATATCGTGACGATGCCACATATTATTATGCGCACATTCTGTATAATGAAGAAAATAAGGAGGAGGCATACAAGTATTTTATAGAACTTAGAAATAGCAAAGAATACAAGGATATCAGTGAGATTTATGTGCTACAGATTAATTTTGAAAACGGACAGTACGTCGAAGTGACGGAAAAAGGAGATGAGATTCTGAACAAAGCCCAGAGAGCACGTAAAGCAGATTTGGCATTGATAATGGCAGAATCATGGTTCCAACTTAAAGATTATGCGAAAAGTCTCGAATATTATGAGATAGCTAAACAAAGTACTCGTCGTAGTTTTCCTAGAGATGTTGAGTTTAAGATCGGTTTCTGCAGGATGAAGAATCAGGATTACGAGGGAGCTGTAGAACATTTTCAGAAAGTTGTGAGTCATGATGACGCATTGGCACAATACGGCTCTTATTATCTGGCACTTTGTTATACAAATAGTCAGCAGGAAAAGTTTGCCCGAAACACATTCCTGAAGGCTTATAAGATGAAATACAATGACAGCCTGAGTGAAAATGCTCTTTTTAACTATGCGGCTTTAAGCTTTATCCCCGGCATCGACCCGTTCAATGAAGCTGTAGGTGTTCTTAATGATTTTATAAAACATAACGAACATTCTCCTAATGTCAGTGATGCACAAGATATTGTGATTCACCTGCTTTTGAACTCAAAAGATTATGACTTGGCACTCAGTACTTTGGAAAGTTATTCAAGTTTAAGTCCTGAATTAGAGAAAATACAGTCACAACTGACATACAATGTCGGTATTCATCATTATAATAACGGAGATTACAACAATGCCATCAGTTTCTTCAAAAGAAGTGTCGGCGGCAAGAACATAGAAGCAGCAACGCAGTCGGAAGCGCTATATTGGATGGCTGATTCCTATTACATGAAAAAAGATGAGAAAAATGCTCAAAAATATTATCTGCAGTTTATACAATCGGTAGCGGCAAAAAACACTTCTGTTTATCCTTTGGCATATTATAATCTAGGATATATTTATCTCAACAAGGCAGATTTCGACAATGCAATCCAGAAATTCATGGAATTCAACAATTATGACAAGAGTTTTGACAAGCATAGGCAAAGTGATTCATGGATGAGAATTGCAGATTGTTACTTTATTAAACGTCAATATAATAATGCTATAAGTGCATATAGTAATGCCAGTAAGTTGGATAATAAGAACATAGATTACGCCCTATATCAGCAGGGTATGGGCTATGGAGCCTTAGGCAAGACACAAGAAAAGATAAATAGTCTGAACATAATAGCGACAAGATATCCTAAATCATCATTCTTCGACAAGGCGTTATATGAGATAGGTATGGCATATCTTAGCAGCAATGATGAGCGTTCTGCCATCGCGGCATTCGACAAAGTCGTAAAAGAAAGACCGAGGTCAATGTATGCTCGCAAAGCTGTGATGAAGATCGGTATGATATACTACAATAATGATGAATATGACAAAGCCTTAGTCTCATTGAAAGAAATCGTGTCACAATATCCTAACACGGAAGAATCAAGAGAGTCCTTGAATATTATTAGCAATATCTATAAAGAAAAGAATGAGATCCAGACCTATTTTGATTATTTGGCGGAGAATAATATCGCAAGTATAAGTATTGATGAACAAGATTCATTGACATTCAGGACCGTAGAAGATTTCTATTCAAGGAACAAGTACAAGGAAACCATTAAAGGCGGCAAGCAATACATAGAAAAATATCCTGATGGAGCCTATTTGCTAAAAGTCCATTATTACACAATGAAAGCTATGGAAAAAACAAATAACTTCGATGGTATAAAGACACATCTTGAATATATAATAAATCAGCTTGACAATGATTACACGGATAACGCATTATTATTGATGGCTAGGATTGAATACGACTCATCGAACTATGCGGCAGCGGCTGAGTATTACGACCGACTTATTAGTATTACTGAAAATCAACGAGTTATGACTGAGGCTGCAGAAGGATGTATGAAATCTTATTATTTCAACAATAATTATGAGAAATCTATAGAGAAGGCTAATGAGCTTCTTAAAATGGATGATATATCTGATAATCAGAGAAATCAGTCGCATTATATCTTGGGTAAATCATACTTCGATAAGAAATATTATACAGAAGCTATGGAACATTTTGATATTTGTTCTGCTGTTGACAAGACTTCAACTGGAGCTGAATGTTCGTATTACTCAGTACATTGTCTTTATAATTTGCAAAAATATGATGAAGCCGAGGAGAAGGTCTTCGACATTTCAGAGAATTTCGGATCTTTTGTCAATTGGACGGCACGCTCGTTTATTGTTCTAAGCGATGTATATGTGGCTAAAGATAATGTTTTCCAGGCGAAAGAAACATTGAAAAGTGTTATTGACAACTATCCCAAAGACGATAATGAAAGTGAAGAAATCATTAGAATGGCGCAGGAAAAGTTAGATGTATTAGAGAATGTGGAATGAAGAATGAAGAATGAATAATGAATAATGAATAATGAATAATGAAGAATGAATAATGAATAATTAGAAATATTATGAGAAATAGTAATTTTATAATAGCTATATTTTTTCTTTTGACGGGTGGTTTGACGATGGCGCAATCGCATAATGAGGAAGTCACTGTAGAAGGCGTATATATTCCTCAGATTAAGAAGTCGGAGAGAGTTGTCAAGACTCCGGAGATGCCTAAGAATGAATTTGTCATACCTAAATATGAGCTCAATACTGCAGATTTCTTTTATAGATATAATATTGATTTGGAGCCAATTAGTCCTCAACAATATAAAAATGATGATTATAATGAAGTGGTAAACAATTTTATCAAATTGGGGTTCGGAACTCGTATCTCACCAGATTTTATCTTTCGTCATTATTCAGATATCTCAAAGAAAAGCAGCTTGGGTATAGGCTTGCTTCACAATTCCACATGGCTTCCGATGAAGGACTATCCGAACGCAAAGTATATGAATAATGCGTTCAATGTGTCGATGACTAATAGATTCTCCAGATTTCAACTTCATTCATACATAGATTATGACTATGATATGTATTATCTGAACCCGGACCTTGACATCATGACCGCCGATGGCTGTTATTCAAAGAGAAACATCCACGCTCTTAATGTTAAACTGTTGGCAAACAACAATGAAACCTCATATCAATCTTTATATAACGAATACTTATTAGATTATTCATATTCTGGAATTCAAGGAGGAATGCAGGAAAATCTGGCTAAGTTGAAGGCTCATGTGGAACACTCGAATTCATGGTTCAGAAATGGCGACGGCATCCAGACTTTAGCCGTTGACATCAACGCTGACATTGATAACATCAATCAGACATTGTTCTTGATTGCAGCGAATCCATATCTGGCATTCGACGGAGAATATTATAACCTCCATCTGGGTTTCAGAGTTGACGCCAAGACAAACTCCACCAATTTAGGAGGAATCTATCCTGACATCAAAGGAAGCCTTTATCTCTTCAACAGAAATATGGAATTTTACTCGGGATTAGGCGGTAAAACTAAAATCAACACCTTGAAAGAAATTCTTTCTGAAAACCCATTCATAATTTCTGACCTGAAAGAATTTGCCGAATTCGATTATGAAAAAACCAGACTTGATTTCAATGCTGGACTGAGATTCAAGGTTTTGAACAAACTGGGCGGACATATAGGATTGAAATACAAGATGGTTGATAACCATGTGTTTTATGTAAGATCGGAGGAAAGACTGAATACATTCGACATAATTCTCAACGACTGCAACATATTCAATCTAAATATTGATATTCATTATAAGCTCAAGGACGACCTCAAACTCGCAGCAAATTTCTCTTACAACAAATACGACATGCTTTATTCACAAGGTAACGACTCGTTGATTAACGCATTAGAAGAGAATGTGAATCAGAAAGCATGGTACAAACCAGAATTTGAATTTACCTTAAAAGGAGTGTATAAGTTAAATGAACAGTGGGACTTCAGCGTCGCCACATATTTTGAAGGAAAACGTTACGACTTGTCCAATTATAGCATTGTAAACGAATTAAAGCCGATCGTTGACATCCAATTAGGCTGTGATTACAATATGAATGAAAATCTTTCTTTTTATTGCGAGATTAAGAATTTGATCAATAACAAATATCAAATGTATTATGGCTATCCAAGTTACGGATTCCAGATGTTCGTAGGATTCAAATACAGATTTTTATAGCCATCAGCTATCGGTGGACAGTAAATAAAGACTTTTGTCGTTAGAATATTTTCAACAAAGAACTATATTTTACCAATAAATTTTATCGTGCTTTTGTTAAAATCGCACGATTTTTTTTATTATCTTTGCGCATAAACTTACATTATTTTTTAAATAATTAAAATAGACAATTAAAATATCATTTTACATATAACGAGAAATGACAGAAGAAGTTAAAAAAGTTGCAGAAAGCAACTACAATGCTAGTAACATTCAGGTTTTGGAAGGACTTGAAGCTGTTCGTAAGCGTCCTGCAATGTATATTGGTGACGTCAACGTAAGAGGTTTGCACCATTTGGTTTATGAAGTAGTTGACAACTCCATCGACGAAGCGATGGCCGGTTATTGTAATACTATTGACATCAGAATATTAAAAGATAATTCCATCCGTGTGGCTGATAATGGTCGTGGTATTCCTACGGGATGGCATGAAAAAGAGCAGCGTTCTGCTTTGGAGGTCGTTCTTACGGTGTTGCACGCTGGTGGTAAGTTCGACAAAGGTTCTTACAAAGTATCTGGAGGTCTGCATGGTGTCGGCGTCAGTTGTGTCAACGCTCTCTCGAAACATCTCACGGCAGAAATCCACCGTGAAGGAAAAATTTTCAAACAAGAATATGCGTATGGTAAACCGTTGACTCAAGTGGAAGTCATAGGCGAAGCAGAAGATACAGGAACAATAATTACCTTCACTCCTGATGATTCCATCTTCCTTACAAACATATATGATTATGATACGTTGTCAAAACGTATGCGTGAACTTACATATCTTAACCATGGTATCACCATCACTTTGACAGACGAGCGTGAAATCGATGAGGTTTTGAATATCGCACCTAAGTCGGAGACGTTCCACTCTGAAAACGGTCTCGCCGATTTCATCGATTATTTGGATAAAAACCGTGAGAAACTCACACCAGAACCTATCACCATCTCTGGCGAAAGTGATAATGTTCCTGTAGAAATTGCATTGGAGTATAACACATCATTCTCTGAAAACCTTCATTCATACGTTAACAATATCAATACTCATGAAGGCGGCAGCCACCTTTCCGGTTTCCGTAGAGGTTTGACAAGAACATTGAAGTCATACGCAGAGAAACAAGGTATGTTCGCCAAATTAAAATTTGAAATCAACGGCGACGACTTCCGTGAAGGCTTGACGGCTATCATCTCTGTTAAGGTCCCGGAACCACAGTTTGAAGGACAGACAAAGACGAAACTCGGTAATAGCGAGGTTATGGGTATAGTCGATAAAATCGTCAGCGACCGTCTTAACAATTATTTAGAAGAGCACCCGAAAGAAGCAAAAACGATTGTCGATAAAGTCGTTCTTGCTGCTACAGCGCGTCACGCCGCTCGTAAGGCAAGAGAACTCGTACAACGTAAAGGCGCATTGTCGGGTTCAGGACTTCCAGGCAAACTCGCCGACTGTTCGGAAAGAGATCCGGAAAAGACAGAACTCTATCTCGTTGAGGGTGACTCAGCTGGAGGTTCAGCAAAACAAGGCCGCGACAGATCGTTCCAGGCTATCCTTCCTTTGAGAGGTAAAATCCTCAATGTGGAAAAAGCGATGCCTCACAGAATTTTCGAAAGCGACGAAATCAAAAACATTTACACTGCTTTGGGTGTTACTATAGGTACAGAAGAAGACAGCAAAGCATTGAATATAGAAAAATTGAGATACCATAAGATTATCATCATGACCGATGCCGATGTCGATGGCAGTCATATCTCAACATTGATCCTCACTTTCTTCTTCCGCTATATGCCTGAACTTATCAACAGAGGATACGTATATGTTGCAACACCACCTTTGTACTTGATAAGAAAAGGCAAGACAGAACGTTACTGCTGGACAGAAGAAGAACGTGCTCAGATAACAAGAGAGTTATCAGCTGACGGAACGGAAAAAGGATTACATATCCAACGTTATAAAGGTCTCGGTGAGATGAATCCTGAGCAACTTTGGGATACCACCATGAACCCCGCCAACAGAACATTACGTCAGATTACAATAGAAAACGGTGCCGAAGCCGACTACATCTTCTCAATGTTGATGGGAGACGAAGTAGGACCACGCCGCGAATTTATTGAACAAAACGCGACATACGCTAATATTGACGCATAACAAATAAAATATGAATAGTCTTGTCAGAATATTTACATTTCTATCAGTCTTGT
>SUWT01000087.1 GCA_015061335.1 Lentimicrobiaceae bacterium
CTTGAAGGCAACCTTGCACAAAGCGATGCACAATATGTAGAACTGATGTTGCAAGACAATGATGAACTCTCAGCATTTGTTGAAGAATTATCCGTATCAGATGATTTAACATCAGATTACCCAATGGCGGATATTCCAAGTTTTGAGAATGACTTTACTCTTCCAGAAATCGCAACGGAGGTCGGAACATATTTAGAACATCAAGTTCTCCCTTTTGGATTTGAGCCGTCGTTTGTTGATGTCGCAGCTTGTGCTATGATTCCAGACCTTACAGAAGAAGGCGGAAATTTCAATATAGTAAGTGAAGATGAGTCTTTTATTGAATGTGGGCTTGACGAATTTGCGGACTCTTCCAATTGTCATATTGATGATTATGATGGAGATGTCGACATAATCAGTAATGATTGTATAGATTATATATAAACAATAAAAAGAAAATGTTATGGCTTATTATGCTCCTGCAACAACAATTCATGGGGATGCCCCTGTAAACATCTTGTCTGATGATGTAAGACAGTTATATAGTGATACTTGTGCTATAAAATCGCAACAACTCATTTTGCAAGATTTTGGGCTAAATATCACTGAAGATCAACTTCGACATGAAGCTATGATGAATGGCTGGTATAATGGGGGAACTTCTCCCGCAGATGTTGGTAAACTACTGGAACTTCATGGTATTGGAGTCTCACAATACGACAATGCCAATATTTTTAACCTCGTCAATGAACTATCCCTTGGACACAAGGTTATTGTCGGTGTTGATTCTGGAGAGTTGTGGGAAGATAATGTTATGGACAAATTCTTTGAAGATTCTCAAGCAGATCATGCTTTAATTGTTTCAGGTGTAGATACTAGTGATCCCAATAACATAAAGGTTATACTAACAGATCCAGGAACGGGAGATTTATTAAAAGAATACTCTATGGAGCAATTTGTTGATGCTTGGCAAGACTCAAATTGTTTTATGATGACCACAAACGACCCCGTTCCCGAGATTTTTGATCCATTCAATAATTTACCAGGTTTTCAAATGCCGATAAACAATCTACCAATGATTGGACAAATGCCATATGATATTTTTTACAATGATTTGGCATTTCTTAATTGCACAAACGACATCCCTAGTTGTGTTTTTAATGACTTTACTGATTTTGTAGGTGGAGAAATTTCTATGTTTTCTCCAGAATCGGCAGGTTTTTTTGATGATTTTAGTAATTGGGATAATATAGATATTTCGCTTTGTTGATATGGAACCGTTTACAATGATGCTAGGTTATGGCCTAGTTAATTCCTTATCTCAGCTTGTTGTTAGACCCATAGCTGACAAGTTATCCGCACCAGGTCGTCAACAAGAGATGCGAATGCAGATGGAGACTAAGCATGCTCTTGATCTGGAAGCAGTTCGCTTGAATAAACAGATAGAACTTGAAAATCAAAAAGATATTCAAGCTTACTGTCATCAATTTAGAGCTCAAGAGGCGCAAAGCCAATTCGATAGGCAACTACAAATGTGGCAGATTGGTAATTTTAACGATAAGGTTTGGCCATTAAAAACACCTTTTGACCATCCATCTTTGCGTCCACAATATAATAGTGGGACTCTGACTCCAGTTAATATTTTCCTAGCACAAACAGATCCTCGCTCTCCATTCAGTTCTTTGATTCAACCTGATTTAAAGAACAGATTGAGTAATTTTTTGCAAACTACATATGTTAATGACCCTCTATTACAACATCCATGTATTTGTAGAATTGGTGATTGGAAGGATGGTTTTCAAGATGCAGCATTCATTAATGCTCTATGGTATGGTATGCAAGGACAGCCTACTATTGTTATAAATCCAATACAATCTGAATTTGGAGAGATATTAGATCTGAATGTTAGCATATGGGGACTTGGAGAACTCGGAGCGACCCCTAAAACTCAAAATGTCCTTACCGGTTCATTTGCGTCCGCAATAGGTAAAATTAAACGAGAAAAAACTCAATCTTGGATAGAATGTGGTCTCCCTGTTGAATCCAAGGAAATGATTCATAATGTAAAATTGCTGGAGCAAGAAAAGAAAATGTTTTCTGAAGGACATGGGGAATTTGTAGACAAACTGCTTATTCAGTATAAACTCCCTATGGAGATACAGACAGAGGTCATTACTAAATTTTCTAGTGAGTACAACCATTTGATAGCTTGTATTACGGGCATGTATGCTGATATATATCATTTGATTGAGTACGGATCTCAACCATATATGCCAACGGCGATTAACCAATATAATAAAAATACGGGGAATTCTTTCCAAATTCCCGAAATCGCGATTCAGCATTATCGTAAAGCTCTTACAAATATGGTGTGCACAAATTATTTGCAGGATAAGTTGCCATATGCTTTTCTGGGAGTAGCAAAATCTTTGAGTTATAATCAGGCAGATTCAATGCAAATATTCCAAGAAGGTGTTGGATTATGGGCAAATAGAAAGTTGGATTTAAAACATGAAATTAATATTCCCAATAATATTGATGATTGTGTAAAACTTTTATATGATAAAGCCTCTGATAATGATAAGCTCTATTTAGAACAAGCAAAAGAAGTTTTAATATCAATGAACTTTCCAGATGCTGCAAAATCGTTGAATAAAAAAATTTCGGTTCTGGTTAGTAATCAACAAGCCCCCCGTATATCCAATTCTGAAGATGTGGAATGGGCTGTTGTCGAAAAAGACACTTTTACAGATGTAGATTTTAAAAAGTGGATTACGAAAAATAGGAGTGTCGCATTAGAAAATAATGCGGAATATGCATTAATGGCTCTTCGGAATACTTATTTTATAATGTTGTTTCTTAACAAAGATGCTAAAGTAATAAACAATAGTGTCCTTACAGGGCAGTGTGTTATTGCAAGAAGATACCTCTTTGAGGAAGGAACAGTTGAAAAAAACTTCTCAATTTTAAATATTAAGACAAATAAATATATACCAATAAATACACTTATGGAAAAGAAAGAATTTGATTCATTTGAGCGATTAGGGAAACAATTAGATGCATTAATAAATAATCTTGGAAATATCGCAAGGCCTAATAGAGTTGAAGGTCCTAAAAGGAATACAAAAAACGGTCAAGAAGATAATGATATCCAAAAGCAACTCACGGAAGTTTTTGCTTCTGGACAATACATTTCTCTGGAATCTGAAAAATGTGAAATAGCCGATTTTGATTCTATAAAAGAATGGATAACAAATAAATTGCCTATTAAAAATGCTGTTAATGCACATATTTTTAAGACAAATTTAGACAATAATACAATGTTGTGTATTTTCTTTTCCGACAAAGATTGTAATACATTGATTGGAAATGACTATCCAATGAAAAGGATTATATGTGGTAAATGTGATTCGGACATAGAAGTATTTCTTAACGGTTTAGTAATAGGAACCATTAAACTATAAGAGCTATGGGAGTTTTAAGAGAAATTGGACGTTTTGTTGGTAACATTATTGATTTAATCGTGTGTGCTATTGGTGCTTTAATTGCTGCTGCAATATGGGCTATTGGGTTTGTCATTGATATGGTTGCAGATATTCTATCATGGGTAAATGGCAAATTGGAAAGTTTATTAAATAGCGGTGCAAAAGAAGTTGATGTTGTAAGAGGTGATGCTTTAGCAGATTTTATTAAACAAAACCAAGCAACAGGGAAATATACTGAAATATCATTATCACAACTCAATGCAATGAATAATAGTGTTATTAATGTTGCAATGAATGGCAATAGTGTAGTAGATGATCAGATGATTCGCTCTAATGGAGGACTTTCATCTTCTGCAAAAGAACAATTCAAAGGTCAGCCCACACTTAAAATTAAGATTGCTGCATAAAATGTTAACGCTAACATAGAAATCATGATTATTATTGACGTATGGAAGAAACAATAAAATTGATATTACCTTATATTAAAGGTTTATCTTGGTCTGTTATTATTGCAGGAACGGCATATATTTTATATAACCGCACAAGAGTCAAAGTTGTCTCATTAAACGACATTACAACATGGGCAAACCAAAATAAAGGTGTCGGGACGAATATGTTTGTATCAAAACTCAGCGTAATGCCCAATGAGGTTCGCAAGCAAGTTCAATATGAAATAGGATTTAAAAGGGTGCTAAATGGCTATAAAGACGAGACTTCTATTTTTGTGACAATATTGGATGATACAAATAATATCATTTCATCAAGTTATTTTTTAGGAACAAGATTAGATGAAGAATTAAAAATTGCATTAGGCAACAAAACAGGTATTAACATTAAATTGATGTAGTTATGTTAGAATGGTTATTGGAAGTTGCAGGGGACTTCCTAGGAGATTTATTTGAAAGTGGCGCAGAGGTTGTTGGAGACCTTGTGTCATCTGTAGATATAGGCGAAGTTATAAGCACTGGTTTATTAATCGCTGGAGCAATAACTGTTGCAAATCTTACTGAGAGTGCAATACGTAATGAACTTAATAAAAGGCAAGAGTTAAAAAATAAAGGGGTTACTAGTGCTGTAATTACAGACTTTATTCAGAACAATGGATATGCAGAAGTTACATTGGCTGCCTTAAATGCAAATAATCAGCAGGTGGGAACAGTAAAAATGAAAGCAAAATCATCATCTGGTATAAAAAAAGGTGATAAGATCGTATTGTAATTATGCAAAGTAATGTAAGAATTATTTGTTCTGATAATCAGATTGATCAAAATCTTCTTGATAATATCGTTGAACAAGTTGCACACAATATCAACGAATCAGAAATATTCCAGAATTCTGATAGTTGTGATTTTGTTAAGATACTTGTTAATGTAAGAGTAGATGATTATCCTACAGCTCAAGAACTTAATAGCAAAATATTTTGGGCTTTTGATAGAAAAGAATTTCACTTATCAAGTGATAAAATAAGAAACTTCTTATTAAGATGTTTGCACTTAGAATTGGGTGCACATATTAACAATCTGTTGATAATCTTTTCTTCTAAAACAGATATAGAAAATAAAACAATAATAAACAGTGTAGATGATAAGCAAAATAAGGCACAAGATGATGGTCAAGATGAAGAAAGCTTAAAATCATTTATTGCGATAGAGCCAAAGTATAAGTTGCATAAAGTAATAATGTCAAGTGAAACAAAACGACAAGTTGAACGTGCTATAGCTCTAATTCGTAACAGGGAGAAAATATTTGATGATTGGGGTTTTTCTGAAATAGATCCACACACTAAAGCAGTTTTATGTTTTTATGGTTCTCCTGGTACAGGAAAAACGATGTGTGCACATGCGCTAGCTTCCGAACTTGGGAAGAAAATATTAATTGCCAGCTATGCTTCTATAGAATCAAAGTGGGTTGGAGAAGGCCCCAAAAATTTACAAAAGATATTTCATGATGCAGCAACACAAGATGCAATATTATTCTTTGACGAGGCTGATTCGTTCTTAAGCAAACGAGTAAATAACGCAGAAACAGGTTCTGACAAACATTATAATAGGATGTCAAATGAAATGTTCCAATTATTAGAAGATTATAATGGGACTATTATATTTGCGACTAATTTAGTTTCAGATTTTGACAAAGCATTTAAGTCTAGAATTTTAGCGTTTATTGAATTCGAAAAACCTGATTTTGAGGCAAGAAAAGAACTGATTAGAATAATGATTCCATCTCGTCTCCCAATGAAAATGGAACTATCATGTTCTAATTTAGATGACCTTGCGACTATCTCGGAAGGCTTTAGTGGGAGAGAAATCCGTAAGGCAATGCTTACGACTCTTTCTGAAGGTGCAATGAATAATGTAACGTCATTTTCTATAGAGCATTTTTTGACTGGATTTAATTCAGTTAAAGAAGAAACATTAGCTATTGAGGAAACTATATCTAATACTTCCATTTCGGATAGTATTGAGGATTATTTACAATATAATACAGAGAATCAAGCTATCATTGGAGTTTGCCTAAAAGCATTATGGCAGAGCGAAGAATTAAATGACCTTGCCAAATGGCATTTAACTCGAATATGCAAAGTCCTTAATATGGATTATCCTGATTTATCTATCTCTTATAAGAATAAAAATATTAATGAAGAGATCGGTGTTATTAATTGTGCTAACAGGATTAGAGAATGTGCCATGTATTGTTGTGAGTTATTTGCATACCAAGCAGTCCAAGGTGATAGCTTACAACACATAGACTCTATATTAACAGAAATGGGAGTCAATAATATCGAAGAATATCATAACTATATTAACGCTATAATTAAAATTAAGTAATTATGAAAATTTTACGTTATTTCTTAGTATTATGCATTATGACATTTGCTTTTAATGTTAATGCAAATGCACAAGCCGCATCAAAGGCTGGTAAAATTGTAAAAGAACTAGTGAAAAAGGGTTCAAAGTCTACCAGTAAAGTAAAACCAAAATCAAACAACTACAAACCGACAACAGTAAGACCAAAACCGAGAGCTACTATTATTGAATGCAGTACATGTAAGGGACATGGCAAAGTAAATGTCTGGAATCAATATTATGGATATTGGCAAACACAGACATGTAACAGATGTAATGGAACAGGTCGAGTAAGATCAAATTAAGTATTAATTCATATGGCAAAATGTCCTTATTGTAATTCTAAAGATACCTCATGTACTAACTGGTTCGAGGTTATCGGTTCAAATATATTGGGAGGAATTGCAGGTGGAGTTGCTGGCTTATTCAATCCCTCAATGTCAACACCTGTACATATGAAAACATCTAGAAATATTACAGAGTACAAACACTATGTTTGTAATAATTGTAAAAAAACTTTTAGAAAACATAGAACCACTGGAGATATTTACAAAGCATAATATTATAGTTCTCATTTTGTCTAAAATACTTGATAGATAATCGCTTCATAGAACTCTTTATAAGAAAAAGAACTATGAAGCGATTGTTTTTATTACTACTATGTATGGTTGCAACAGTTAATATAAGATCGGAA
>SUWT01000088.1 GCA_015061335.1 Lentimicrobiaceae bacterium
TTTTGAAGCAAGTGTCGATGTCATAGAATCTTCATATAATAAGATAACGTCATTCATAAAAGAGTCATATCCTGAATTGAACGAGACGGAGTATAAGATATGCTTGTTATCAATAGCACCTATAAGTACTGATGATATAGCGAACTTTGTAGAATTGGGTTCTGACTCTGTCAGGAAATCAAGGTCAAATATCAGAAAGAAACTTAATATTGAAGATAAAAAAGCAAGTATTTCAGGGTATGTTTTGGAGAAATATTATAATAGGAACATATAGAATAATTTTTATTCATACACAAAGGGCTGCTGGTTCCAAACCGACAGCCCTTTGTGTTTTTAAAGATTAGGATAAAACAGCGTAAAACATATAAAATACATCTGTTATTTTATCATGTTTTATCGTAAAAGCAATAAAAACATAATGTTCTTCTGTGTAATACTTGTGTAAACGCAATTTTACTATCAATTGATTATCATTAATATACAAATAAACACACAAATTATTTGTGTAAATTGAATGTAAAAATTCAAGTCGTAAAAAATGATTGGGTAATTTTGCACATAAACCTAAAAAAATATTTTTTATGAAAAAGTTATTATTTACAATTTTTATGTTATGTTGTACTGTGTCTATGTGTTGTGAATTAAATTGCAAAGACGAACAACAAGACATATATTTTTATTATGAGGAAGGAGAATTGAGTAACAAAAATTCTCGCTCAGTAAAAGAAATTGAGGCTACTTACAACAATTCATGTCTAACCATTAACTTTAATGTCAGTTTAGGTCAAACAGACATTATTATAGAGAGCGAGTACGGTAACATTGCTTATAATTCATCAATAAATGTTACCGAACATGAAGTGTTGTTTATACCTATCGGCAATTTGCCATCAGGTACATATTATATTACAATTATCTGTGATGGCGGCAGCGCTGAGGGTGAATTTAGAATTGAAAGGTAAAAATGAATTAGGTGAAATTTAATCATAAAGCAATATTTCAATAAGGAATAAATATGAAAACAAATACTAATACTGGCGACAAATATATTATTGATATCTTGTAAGAAGTCTGAAGATATTGAATCAAACATTCTTGACAAAAATGATATAGAATGTTATAATAACAATGATAGAGGAATATTGTTACCTGCACTTGCCATTGTTGCCATTGCAAAAGTTATTATTAATTTATCAGAGGGTCAATATTATAAAATAACAACCATGGATCCATCAACAGGAGCAACAATAACTGAAGAAGGATGCATTTTTTAGATAATTTTATGGCGTAAACGTGATTTGCCATCATACACATGTAGCATAACAATAATTCGTAACGACATTGATGTTGAAAGAAAATATAGACAATGAAATATAGTATGTATTATGATAATTAGCATCTATAAGTTGGGAAAGAACAAATTCACTTAAGCATCATCTTTATATTCTTTTTTATAAATTCAAAAACAGAATGCAAGGAACGACAGTATGTAAAATTTATTTGGATTATTTATTAATTTGTAATAACGGTAAGCATATGAAATCATTTTTTAAAAGCAAAATAATTCTACTATTATTTTTAATGATGATGGTAGAAATGTTAAATGCACAAACACGCAGTTTTACATTTAACAATAGCGCATCAAAAGAAGGTTTTTCTACTACTTCAAGGTCCGCTTCTAACATTAGAATGCGACATTCATTAAAAAAACTAACTCTTAACAGAATTGTTGACAATGGCTATTCTGGTGAACAGATTGAATTATCTGGAATTTTTCTTCCGGCAGACCAAGGCAAGCCTAATTTGCCAACTAATAGTTGTTTTGTTGCAATTCCGCATGGTTCTACAGTAAACTATAATGTTAATAACAGCCAAGTACAAATCATTAATAATGTGGATCTGATGGCAGCATCACCAATATATGCAGATACTGACGATACAATGGCTACATATGAAAAAGATACCAGTATTTACAATGTAAATGCGTTTTATCCCGAAAATCTGGTTGTTGTATCAGAGATTATGGATTTAAGAGGTGTTCAGTCTGTCATTGTTTCAGTAACACCGTATCAATATAATCCTGTAACAAAAGAGTTAAAAGTATTTCATGACATAGACCTCAGTCTTTCTTATGAAAATGGTGATGGGTATTATGCGGATGAAAGATTACGTTCTCCATATTTTGACAAGGTACTTCAACAATCATTGGTCAATTATAATCAATTACCTGTTGTTGATTACGAAAGCCGTATGAGACAATGGGTTTCAGGTGGCAATACGGGATGTGAATACCTTATTGTTATTCCTAATGATGAATCTTTTCGCCCATACGCACAACAATTGGCTAATTATCGTACAAAACAAGGTATATTGACAGAGGTAAAAAGTCTTAATGAAATGGGTTGTACAAATCCATCACAAATAAAAGACTATATTCATAACGCCTACAACAATTGGGACATCCCTCCTGTAGCGGTTCTATTATTTGGAGATTATAACACTAATGTGACTTTGGGTATCCCGGCAGAAGAAGTGGCTCACCCCAAAGGTTATAACTGTATTTCTGACAATGGATATGCTGATGTAAATGGAGATGGTTTGCCTGATATATGTTTCTCAAGATTGGTTGCTGCTAATGCAAATGAGGCTGAAATGATGGTAAACAAGACCATTAATTATGAATATGTACAACCAAATATGGATGTCAATACATATCAAAAACCAACTACAGCATTAGGTTGGCAAACAGATAGATGGTTTCAAATATGTTCAGAAGTGATTGGTGGTTACTGGAGAAATATGGGTAAAACACCAATCAGAATCAATGATACTTGTCCGGAAAAATCAAGATCTTTTAACGTATGGTCAACTGCTTCTAATACCCAGACAGTGACAAATTATTTTGGACCTAATAACAGAGGCTATATACCAAGTTCTCCTGATCAATTAGGAGGATGGACTGGCGGCACAGGACAGCAAATAGTTGATGCTGTTAATAATGGTACTTTTATCATACAACACAGAGATCATGGTTATGTAAGTGGCTGGTCGCAACCTAATTTTGATACTAATTATGTTTCTCAAATGAATAATACAGACAAACTTACTTTTGTCATGTCTGTAAACTGTCAAACGGGTAAATTTGATGATACAGAAGGTAATTGTCTGGTAGAATCATTAATGCGAAGAACGTATAACGGAGGAGGAGCAGGTGCTGTCGGTTGTATTGCACCTACGGAAACATCATATTCTTTTGTAAATGATATATATGTATGGGGAATTTATGATTTTTTTGATCCTAATTTTATGCCTGATTATGGCAGTTATGCTAATTATGATGGTAATTGGATGCCTGCATTTGGTAATGTGGCAGGAAAATATTTTTTACAAGGATGTTCTTGGACAAGTAACTCGGCAAAAGACATTACTTATAAAATGTTCACTGCCCATTGTGATGCGTTTTTAAGATTGTTTACTACTATGCCTCAAGCAATGACGGTTGAGCATCCTTCTGAAATATGTATGGGGAATGGTAAAATTGTTGTTAAAGCTCCAGAAGGTGCAATGGTCGCTCTAACCGTAGGTAATAAAATTATTGCGGTAGCGGAAAGTACTGGCAATTATCAAACAATTCTATTTCAGCCACAATTAGATGATTGTTTGATTGATTTAGTTGTTACTAAACAGGATTATTTACAATATGAAGCACAGATAACACATTTGGATGTTCCATTGTTGGGATCTGACATTGTTGAATCTCAGGTGTTTTGTGAAGATTATGTTTATTTGCTGGATGTTCCATCCTATGAAGAGTATACTTATGATTGGTCTTGTTCATCAAATCTAACGATAATATCTACGGAAGATAATAAAGTTTTTGTTAGACCAAATGGAATAGGCGATGCGTATATACAAGTCGAGGTGGGTTATCAAGGTGTTAATTTGTGTTCTTATATTAAAGACATTACGATTTTACAGCAATATAATATTATATCCCAAACACATATTTCTTCTAATACAACTTGGGGTGCGAATAACCATTGTATTCTTGATGATGTGTATGTTGAACCGAATGCAACATTAACTATTACAGGAACCGTATATTGTTCCAATCAGTCTGGCATTATAGTCAAACCGGGTGCAAAACTTGTTATAAATGGCGGACATTTATTATGTTTATGTGAAGACGAACAATGGGATGGTATTCAAGTATGGGGCGATAGCGATAAACATCAATTTAAAGAAAACGGACATTATTGGCAAGGTGTTGTTGAACTTAAAAATAACGCTATTATTGAGAATGCTATAATTGCTATTGATGTGTGGAATAAAGATGCTGATAATCCTTATTCAACTACAGGTGGTATAGTTTTAGCAAATGATTCCAAATTTATCAATAATGCTAAGGCTGTTAATTTTGAGCCATACGAAAACCAGTACTATCATCCTAACAATCCAGAAGAATTAGTCGTCAATGACAATGCATCCTACTTTAAAAATTGTATATTTGAAGTTAATAGCAATTATGTTGGTCCTGAAGAATTTTTCACACATGCAAATCTTTATGAAGTTAGAGGCGTTAGCTTTATAGCATGTGATTTTATCTTGGAGGACAATCCTTACAACAATATGTATCCTGTAGGAATATATGCTTACAATGCAGGATTTTCTGTAAATGGAAGTTATAATAATACAATTAATATTGATGGTATTCCAAGTATAAAAAAACATTCAACTTTTGATAACTTTTATAAGGCTGTTGTCTCAACGAAAGATGGATCAGTTGGAACAAGAAGTTTCTCCGTAAAAGCAACTATATTTACTAATAATCAATATGGTGTATATGCATTTAACTCAGGTTTTGCTACTATTCTTAATTCAGAATTTGAGGTTGGACAAAATAAAGATTGTTGTTCGGCCGGTATTTATGCAGAAAGTACCCCTTATTTCGTTATAGAGCAAAATTATTTTACAAAGGCCAAGACTCATCCTAAAGAATATTACGGAATCATCATAAAAAATTCAAAATCAATAAATCAGATTTACAAGAATGTTTTTGAAAATTTGTATTGTGCTAATATGGCTATTGGTATCAATTATAAAAACAATATGTTTACTTCGGGTTTGACATATCGTTGTAATGAAAACTATAATAATAATTATGATTTCTACATTTTAGGAGATCCGATAGCGTCTGATAGAAGGAATGGCGTTCAACAGAATCAAGGAATGAAATATGAAGCGTCAAACAATGTGTTCAGCCAACCAACTACAGGTATTCGTCGATATCATATAGCAAATTATGGTGACTATAGTATAAACTATTATTATGATAATTCTCAAACTAATGCAAAACCAACATATACTCATAATGTTGCTTTAATTAATACTAATGATACATTGGGCTGTCCTTCTCATTATGCATTAAATAGTGGTGTCGCTATTGATACCATGTTACCTGTATTGCCTAAAGATGAAAGAATAGCTCTTGAGGATAGATATTATGAAGCATATGGTGTATATACAACAATAAAATCTGCATATGAAAAGAAAATAGATGGAGGTAATACCGTTGCAGTTATTGATGACATTAATACAGCGCAGTCAGATGACGTATGGACTCTTAGAACCAAGCTTCTTGGCCATTCTCCATATCTTTCTGAAGATGTATTGAAATCTGTAGTTGATCGTGATGATATTTTTGTCGAGAATGTTTTGTTTGAAATTCTTGCAGCCAATCCTGAAGAATTAAAAAAGAATTCTCTTATGTCCTATCTAAAGAATAAGGAAAATCCTTTACCAGAGTATATGATAAATATTTTGCAACAAATATCAGAAGGTGTGAGTTCAAGAAGTGCACTTGAAAGCCAAATGGCAAAATACAATCATATTTATACCCTTGCTGCAGGTGATATAGTACGCAGCATACTTAATGACACTGTTGTAAATACGGAAGAATTGAAATGGTGGTTGGGCAATATGAATGATATAAATGCAGATAGAGATATTATAAGCATTTATCTTGAAGAAAATAATTATGCCGATGCGATAACATTAGCTAATATGCTACCATCATTGTATGATTTGACTGAAGAAGAAATACGTGACCATGATAACTACATGAGTTTATTGTCTCTTTATAATAATCTTTATCAAACTGGTCGTACCACATTCCAATTGACAGATACAGAAAAAATAATTGTAGAAGACATTGCCAATAGCAACAGTGGTACAGCGTCGTCAATGGCTCAATCAATAATGGAAAGTGTATATGGTATAACAATTTCCACATGCCCGCAAATTGATTCTAATGTTGAACGAGGAAACAAATCGTCTGTATTTACTGTTGAGGATATAAGCAAAGCTAAAGGATTGGATTTTTCAATCAGTCCTAATCCTGCAAATTCTTGGTGTTCGCTGGATTACACATTACCTGGAGATTGCATGAATGCAACAATAATTATTACTGATATTTTTGGTGTTAAAGTATATGAGAATATACTTTCAGGTAATCAAGGTAATAAAGTGATAGATTTAAGAGATATTGCCAGTGGAATTTATACGTGTACTATACGTTGTAATGATTGTCAGGTGACAAACAAGTTGGTAATAGCACAATAAATGTAAAATAAATAAAGTTAACCACAAAATTATTATACCATGAAAAAAAATAACTATAAAACCATGTTTTTACCAATAATAATGTCATTATTGGTTGTAACTTTTGTTTTTGTCGGATGCAAACCAGAGCCAGAACCAGAACCAGGTGGGGACACTCCTACATCAGACACTCTCTCACCAAACACCCCTTCACAGAATGTAAATGTTTCTGATTTTTTAGTTTCCGAATGTCTCGAAAAATACCGTGGACTAATGTATGATAATAATGATACTATTTATGCTGTTGCAGTAAATGATAGCAGCCTTATGATAA
>SUWT01000089.1 GCA_015061335.1 Lentimicrobiaceae bacterium
TCAAATGACTTTTATATAGAAGATTTTTATCCTCATTCAGTATATAGAGAGATACAACTCCCCCATGTCGAAGAAGAACCGAGATATTACCAAATGAAACGTTTTGACAAAGTTCCAGATAATGTCAAAAAGAAAATAACGAAACAACTACGCAACAATAAAATAGAGGATATTGAATTTAACCGATATGAAAATTTCCTTGATGAATTGTTGAGCCTATTTTGAATTCTCATAAAACACCAAGAGAAATGTCAATATCTAATCGCACATGGCTTGCCTTTGCCAATAGAAAAAGGTGTCGTCATACTGATGCAATCCTGAATCTTGGTTTCATCAGTTGGAGAATGGGAAGAGCACGCTTCGCCGTTGGGGATGTTGTGTACCTGTTTATGTCTGATGAAAGATGTGTACGTTTCAAAATGGTGGTAACTACAGAAAACTGCAAACGTGAAGATCAGGCATATTGGGTGGAAACGCCTCCAAATGATATTACTTACAAGCTTGAATTACTCGAAGAATATGATGGTGCAAAACTTTCCGAACAAGAGTTGTGCAAACATGGTTTCAAAGGAGGTGGAGCGCTGGAGATTCCAAGTTGTAAAAATGTTGAATTAATCAATTACATCAAATCTGTATTCTAATCATGAAGGGTGACGCTCAACCATTAATAAAGTTTTTTGATGGATCAGACAAGCGATTCATCATTCCTCTTTACCAGCGTAATTACGACTGGAAAGAAGAGAACTGCGAACAATTGTTTCAGGACTTGATGAAACTACACAACAGCGACCGCAGGAGTCACTTCTTTGGTAGTATTGTATCCAGCATCCAGTCAGGAACGGAAGATAGGTTCATCATTGATGGACAACAGCGAATTACTACTGTTTCGTTGTTGCTCATTGCGATGGTAAATGCTAAGAAGGAAGGACTGATAGAAGCGACTGACGCTAAACTTGTAGAGAAAATCTTCAAGCGTTATCTGGTGGATGAATACCAAGAAGACGAACGAAAGGTGAAGCTTAAGCCTATCAAGAAAGATATGCAGGCTTTTGATGCGTTGCTGTATAAGCCTAAAGACCAGTACATCAAAGAGTCGAATGTTACTCGCAACTACGACTTCTTCTATGATAAGATTATTCATTGTGGATTGACTATTGATGAGCTATTTGAGACCATCAAGAAACTGGAAGTCATCAACATCCGTCTTGACGAAGATGATGACCCGCAGTTGATATTTGAGAGTCTGAACTCTACAGGTCTAGATTTGAGTGAGGCTGACAAGATACGTAACTATCTGTTGATGTCATTAGCACCTGCAGAGCAGGATGACCTATATACTCGATACTGGAATCCTATTGAAGAGTTCACTAAGTATGATCCTTCTTCTTTCGTGCGCGATTACCTAACAATGAAGCAAGGAAAGATTGGCCGTATCGATAAGATATACTTTATTTTTAAGGAGTATGCCGAAGCTGCAAATATCGTCAGAGCAACACTACTGGAAGATATGCATCACTATGCCAAGATATATAGCCAAGTGGATAGTGCAACGGTAGGCACAGATAAACTGAATAGGAAGTTGAACCAGTTACGAACGTTGGATTCTACTATTGCTTATCCATTCTTTATGGCTTTCTTCGACTATGCATCAAAAGTAGGATTGGCAGAAAACGAAATTTATCGTGTACTTGATGTAATAGAAGCATATTGGGCGCGAAGAATCATCTGTAATCTCCCATCAAATGCGTTGAATAAAGTTTTTGCTACGCTTCATAGGGATGTATTGAATCATGTCAACAAGGCAGGCGATGATACAGCACCTTCGTATATAGATGTACTAACTTATGTTTTGTTGAAGAAGGGACGTTCTTCTGTCTTCCCATCTGATGAAGAGGTACGGGGTGACTTTAAAACACGTCAGGTTTATAAGATGCCTGCCAATGCCCGTATGTTTATCTTGGAACGTATGGAGAACCAAGATAACAATGAACGGCATGATGTGGTAAAGGAACTGACAGAAAAGAATATCACCATAGAGCATATTATGCCACAAACTCTGTCGGACAAGTGGAAAACTGCTTTAGGCGATGATTGGGAAAGAATTCATGAGCAGTATCTGCACACAATGGCAAATCTTACGCTTACTGGTTATAATTCTCAATATAGCAATCTCACTTTTATTGAGAAGAGAGATATGGAAAAGGGCTTCAAGGATAGCGCATTCCGTCTGAATAACTCTTTGAAATCGTGTGAGCAATGGACGGAAAAAGAACTGAAAGCACGTCAGAAAGAACTACAAAATGTGTTTATGAAACTTTGGCCCATGCCATCTACGACTTTCGAACCATTGAAGCATGAGGCAGAGTCTGCATCACTTGATGATGAAGACTATGAGTTCACTGGTAAGAAACTACAAGCGTATATGCTTCATGGGGTAAGATATACAGTTAATACCTGGAAGGAAATGCTCATTCAGGTATGTGGACATATTTTAATAGAGAAACGTTCAACTCTTGAGTGGTTATGTGCTAATGAAAATCATGGTTTTTCACATACATCTGAATCTTGGAGAAAGGAATTAGCTCCTAATATGTATGTTTGGACAGATAATAGTACATATACTAAAATAAATATTCTTCGAGGTATGTTGAATGAGTGTAATATACCGCTATCTGAGTTGGTTTTTGAGTTCAGGGCAGATGTGGTTGTTGAATATGAAGACTCATTTTAATGCAATGAAAGAAATATGAGGAACTGTACAGACAGATACTCATAAACTTCTTAATTATACTATTGTTGATATCGTATTTGATAGGAAGAATGAATGGGAGTCAATGAATTAATTGCAGTAGATTCTAATAGGTAATTTAATTTATAAAATTCAATAGGAGGGTGAAGTTTTGACAGCAGAACAGATTGTTGATTCTTGGAAAAATAAATTTTGTTTCAAGAGAGAGCTAGGAAAAGAAAAAGGATTGCGTTCTCCCCAAATAGGAGCATTACATGCATTAATGTCTCATATTGAGGAGGGGGAACAGAGTGGCATAGTTGTAATGCCTACAGGCACTGGGAAAACGGAAACTATGCTTTCATTCCTAATAGCAAATCAATGTCGAAAAGTTTTTGTTGTAGTTCCGTCTGATGCATTACGTTCACAAACATATAGAAAGTTTGTGAAATTAGGTATATTACGTGATATAGGTGCAGTTCCCAATGATATAAGTTTACCTATTGTAGAAAAAGTTACGAAGATTATTGATGACATCAAGTGGAAAACAATAATTGATAAATCAAATGTAATTATCACCACAATGGCTTTGGCTGCAACTATTTCACCCGAAGTCAGACAATATTTAAGAGATAATATTTCATATCTGTTTGTAGATGAAGCCCATCATTCAATGGCTGAAACTTGGATTGATTTTATAAATATATTTCCACCTGCACATGTTCTGCTTTTTACAGCTACACCGTTCAGAAATGATGGTCAAAGATTAAGGGGAAAGATAATATTTAATTTTTCCTTAAAAAAAGCTCAGGAGCAACATTATTATGAGAAAATAAACTATCATCCCGTCATTGAATATAATCAAGAGGATGCAGATAAAGCTATAGCTAAAAAAGCTGTTGAAATTTTAAAAGCTGATTTGGAAAAAGGTTACAATCACATTATAATGGCTCGTTGCAAAAATATAAAACGTGCAAAACAAGTCTATGATATTTATAAGAATTATTCTGAATACTCCCCCATTATTGTGTATAGTGGAATGAAAGGTGGAGGTAGTATTCTTAAATCAATAAAAAAATGTGAGCACAAAATTATAGTTTGTGTTAATATGCTCGGAGAAGGATACGATTTACCTCAACTGAAAATAGCTGCAATACATGATAAAAAACAAAGTTTGGCAGTTACGCTACAATTTATAGGTCGTTTTACAAGAACCAATGATGAAAAATTAGGGCAGGCAAGTTTTATAACTAATATAGCTTATCCTCCCATAGCGTCAGAAATTAAAAGTTTGTATCAAAATGATGCTGATTGGAATCATATTTTACCACGCTTGAATGATGATACGTCATGCGAACAACAGAGGCTTAGTGAATTCTTGAGTCGTTTTCATGGGAGTTTAAAAGATGAAATATCTTTGGAGAATATACGACCTGCGTTGAGTGCTGAAATATATACGACTACCACGACAACAACTTCATTTAATAATTGGAAAAATGGAATACACAATCTTAATATTTACGATTATGTTTTGCATTCAATGTCTGACAATACATTAGTTATTGTATTGGGACGTCAATCACCTGTAAATTGGGGTGATACACGAACTGTGCATAATTTGACATGGGATATAATTGTTGTCTATTTTGATGTTTTACATAAAAGAATATTTTTGAACTCATCAATAAATATTAATGGTGTAAGTTTCCTAAAACATTTGTTTACTTCTGTAGAAAAAATTCAAGATGAACGTATATATAGGGTATTTGCGAATGTAAATCGATTGCGTCTATTTAATGTAGGAGCAAGACTCCCACAAGGAAAGGATATTTCATTTCAGTCTTATTTTGGACGTAGTGTACAGGATGGATTAGATTTGTTGGCACAAGGAAAATTGCTGAAGAATAATATATTTGGTGTTGGATTTAAAAATGGATATAAAACAAGTATAGGATGTTCGAGTAAAGGGAAGGTTTGGTCAAGAGAGCGAACTGATTTGTTGCGTTTTCAAGAATGGTGTAATGAGATCGGTCAAATCATAACGAATGACAGTATTGATACTAATATTGTACTTAAAAACACTTTGAATTATGTCCAGATGAAAAAATTTCCTAACATATATCCGATTGCTATAGATTGGAATCCTGAAATATACGAGCATTATAATCAAATTGTTAGTCTTGGAGGTTCTATTTATCTTTTTGACGAATTAGAACTTTCAATAAATGAATCTTTTGAAATAGGAAAGAATATAATTTTTACCATTCAAAACGAAGAGCATTCATCTACTATAAAAATGGAGATAGACGATTCTAATAAAAGAATTGTTTGTACAAATATTATTGGTGAACAGCTAAAATTTCATGTAGGAAATGACGAACTTAATTTGAATGAATTCTTTAGTAGATATCCTTTAACAATTTATTATGCTGATAATAGTATTTCATATGGTATAAATCTTTGCAAACCCAAGACAGAAGCTCCAATGATTCCTGATGATTTAGTATTTACCTTATCATGGGATGGTGTGGATTTGACAAAAGAATCACAGAAATCAGCACCATATCGAATGGACTCCATACAATATTATATGGTACAACATATTGTAGATGAATATGATTACCTTATAGATGATGATGGAAAAGGAGAAATGGCAGATTTGCTTGGAATAAAAAAAACTTCAAATGCAATTGACATAACAATGTACCATCTTAAACATGCTATTGGAGGTAATGTTTCTGAAAATATTGAAAATTTATACCAAGTTTGTGGACAAGCACAGAAATCTATGCGATGGAAATACTTAAATGGAGACAAAGTTTTCAATCATATCCTTAAAAGAGATAATAATAAAAAAAAGAAGGGCAAAAGCTCCATCATTCTGAAAGGTAGTCAAGATGATATCTTAAAACTTAGGGAAGAAGCAACAAATAAAAAGGAAGTTCTATATCACATAGTTATAGTACAACCAGGTATGAGTAAGTCTCAGTGCTCAAATGAAATGAGAATCATATTAGGAAATACAGTGCAAGTTCTACATGAAATGGCAAATATTGATTGTCGAATTATATGCAGTAAGTAAGTTTTACACATAGTATACAGATTTTTTGATACTACTATGTAAGAAAAGGACTATTTAATTTATATACATAGTGTATCCTAAACAATCTCTAAAATCTACAGTGAGTATCCCAAGGACTCGTTCTCCACGTAATGCAGATTTCTTAGGGCAGTGTCCAAAATATTGTGTAAATGAGAAAACAGGATTCAGATATTTTTTCCTATATCTGGATTCTGTTTTCAAATACAGAAGCGTGAAATAGAGATTTAATAAAAGATTTCCTGTAAAGAGAACCTTTTTTAAACACAGTTTTTAAATTACGCCCTCAAAAAATAGCGTGCAACCATTACAGTTACACGCTATTCTCATATTTATCAAGTTATTTACAATTACTTAACTTCTTCGAAGTCAGCATCTTGAATATCTTCCTTGCCGCCTTGGTTAGATTGTTGCTGACCACCGGCGTTAGGACCTTGCTGAGCACCACCCTGAGCACCGCTCTGAGCATACATTTCAGCGCTTGCAGCCTGGAATGCACTGTTCAATTCAGCCATTGATGCGTCGATACCTGCCAAGTCCTGAGCCTTGTGAGCATCTTTCAACTTCTGAAGAGCAGCTTCAATCGGAGCCTTCTTGTCGGCAGGGAGCTTGTCGCCCAATTCCTTCAACTGATTTTCTGTCTGGAAAATCATGGAGTCAGCCTGGTTCAGCTTGTCAATCTTTTCTCGTTCCTTCTTGTCTGCTTCAGCGTTTGCTTCAGCTTCAGCCTTCATGCGTTCGATTTCGTCCTTGCTCAAACCGCTTGATGCTTCGATGCGGATAGCCTGTTCCTTACCGGTAGCCTTATCCTTTGCAGATACCTTCAAGATACCGTTGGCATCGATGTCGAAGGTTACTTCGATCTGTGGAACACCACGACGAGCCGGAGCGATACCAGTCAAGTTGAAGTTACCGATTGACTTGTTCTGAGCAGCCATCGGACGTTCACCCTGAAGCACGTGGATAGTTACTTCTGTCTGGTTGTCGGCAGCTGTAGAGAAGGTTTCAGTCTTCTTGCAAGGAATAGTAGTGTTAGCGTCGATCA
>SUWT01000090.1 GCA_015061335.1 Lentimicrobiaceae bacterium
CCGTACCGAGAAGACGGAGACTTAAGCGACATTGCCAATCAGCGAAGAGGCTCTATCATATTGTGGAAAACGCAAGAAGGATGGGAAGGTGTTTGAGGATTTCGCGCGTGGAATGCTCACAGCACCCTTACAGCGATGGCTGAAACGAGCTGGGATAACTAAACACATAACATTCCACTGCTTGAGTCATCGCATTTCTTCTTTCTCGCTGAAAACAAACGATTTACAGAATTTGTATTTACGACAGGTAACGATTTAGAAACAAGCGAAGTTTCCTTATCTGTCTTATTCTGCATTATTGAAAAGAACGCATTATCCGAGTGCAAAGATAGACTTTATATTGAAATATTGCAATACATTTATATGTATATAGTATATTTTAGTCATTATTTCTCCGTTATACAGCTATTTTTTTTGTTGTATTGTTGACAGAGTATATATTTTTATGTAACTTTGTACACTTTTCGGAAGTAATTGTATTTTGGCATGATAAATGCCACACAATAAATATGGTTGTAATATAGGCATTTGCCGTTTATGTGAGTTTATGTGTAAGGCTAATGACAAGTTGATAGTATTCAGCTATGCGTTTGATAAGTTTGTTGATTATCAGAAAAGGGTTGCGATATCACAGGCCTCTGATGATGAAGTGTTCAAAAGTTTCTCTAATACAAGACTAATGAAGTTGATTTATTGTTTATGTTTAGAGAGTTTGGTTGCTAACGATGAAGTTGGAGATGATGATCTTGTTATGGCTGAATACAATCTGTTTGACTTCTTCGGAAATTTTAATGCATTGCGAAATGGCCCAGTCCTGTTGGAGATTTATAGAGCTCTAGATATTATACCAGGATTTAAATATGAAAATGGTCGTTTTATTGGCTTCAATGAAGAAACAAAAATAGCAATACCAACTAGACTTGATTATATAAAAACGCAAATTAATATAGCATTTGATAGATTAATAAAAAATTTGTCTGTTTCTATATTTATGGATAGAGATAAACTAGTTAGTCTAACTCATAAATTACCTATTTGGACTAATACATTTATATATTCATTAGAAAAAATAATGAGTATTCAGAGAGGTGACCTCAAACAAGAATATATAGTTTATCGCCAACTACTAAATAAAGTTCAGGAATAGGAGGCAAGTTTAAATCTAGCCTCCTATTCTTTTATATTTATTATACGGACACAGACATGAAAACTACTTACATCCAGAAAGCTCAAGAGGTATATGAGAAGGTACTAAATGAAGATATTGAAATATATAAATTCTTCATAACATCGGTATTAACCTCTTTTGGCATAAAGAATAATTATCAGTTAGATATATTGTCAAATTGCTTAAAAGGAAATGATGCAAGATATTTATATGTCAATTTTCATAATGGAGGTAAGTATAATTTCTCTTTGGGAGAGAGAATAATCCAATATGATTTCTCATTTAAGGATAATATTGAATTCGAAACACATGATATACGGGCAGAAGACAATGAATTCAACATTGATTTAAATAAACAGGAATTATATGAGCGTTGTCGTATTGATGATATAAAAGAACTACAAGATTCTTCAGGTATCCCAGGTGTTTATAGTCTACTTGCTAGCATTAAGTTATGGGAAATCATTTTGCTCAAGTATGAACAGTATGATAATAACAATATTGAACAAATAAAACCCTTATCATATAGTAGCAAAGAACTTACGGATGTATTTAAACGTTCATTTGGCGAGTACTGCGTAAGGTTAATGTGGAAAAATAACATCGAGGACTTATATAATTATTGTGATGCGATAACTCTGCAATTCTTTATTTACCTTTGGAAGTCAATTGTAATCGGAGAATTTTACATAGTCCCCGATTACGGAAATAGGATAAACATAATTAAAGAGTATAGTGAAAAAACTTATGGTAGAATTCTACCTGCATTTACTTCCTATTATCCCGAGATATGTTCATCATTTAATACTTTTATTAATAGGATTAAACCATACGATAAAAAAGAAGATGGTATTGTATACAACATTGATACAAATCCAAAGACAACCGCAAATAAAGTTATAGATACATATTCTAGCCAATTCATTAAAACAAAAATGCTGAAGCCGTTAATAGAATTAACGGAACAATTGTTTGAAATGACTGTTATCGATTTAAATTATAATGCATCTGAAAAAAACATAGCAATATTAGTAGATTTCATATCATCCCTTAATATATTTAAAACTCAATCATTTAATACAAGTAAAAGCAGTAATGCTCAGTCTGCGTCCATACATCTCAAAAAACATATTGATTCAACCGCATTAGCAATCTTTGAGAATGTTATAGAACTTCTTTTGTATAAAACTTCTATATTAATAAATCAAATTATTAAACAAACAGAAGATGTAATATTAAAACCCAAAACTCGCGTATCTGTACTTTGCAATAGATACAGATTAGCTAATGACAAAATTAATAATATCATCTCAAGGTTCTCATTAGGCTCTTATGAGGAGGATCCATTCTACACTTTGTATTGCAACCATAGAAATAAGGATTTAAATATATCGCAATTTTCTACTATTAAAATAGACAAAGCTACATCAGATTACTGGTGGATTAAATATAATACTAATATAGAGCATGCAATTGAATTGCGTAAAATAAATAGCCACCTTCTGTATTCAATTCATTGTCATCAAGAAGAGGCATTGACAGAGATACGTAAATTTGTTAAAAGGCAGGGAGATGATAAGAACAAGTATGAATATAAGTATACATCACCATCAACTTATATAAAAGCAATAGTATGGCTATATGATTATATAAATCTTAACAAAGGTAATGAAAATCACTCCGAAATAAGCCTATTTGGAGAATTGCTCAAATGTTTCAGAAGATACATAAATATGTACAAAAACATAAATAGTGTACCACAAACATTTAGATCATATTTTGAATACTCTTTTTGTACAAAACAAGAAAACACCCTTAAAAAATTTCATATTGACAGCGTTTTGATTGCAGGAGAAAATACACTCGCAATAAAAGATTGTATATTTTTCGCATCAATTGGATATCAGCCATTTAATATAGATGCATTAGAAACTTGTTTCTATTTTTATAATCTGGAGCTTAAATCACTAGAGAGGAAATCTATTGAAGCTTCATTAGAAACATCTAAGTCTGCGACAGAACAGGCGAAAAAAGCAATAGATGAAATAGGTAAATCGATACAACAGTATGATAACATCAAGGGAAAAGCGGATAAACTCACAGAGCAGATTGAAGAAGAACGAAAGAACACATTACAATTAGTAGGATTACTCGGAGTTTTTATTGCGTTTGTATCATCAACGGTAGGGACACAAACAGTTGCCACAGACATATATAAATTCATTCTTTTTGCATTTACATTCGCAACAGGGATATTAGTATTTATATTCAGTATAAGTTTCATAATGCAAAAACAATTTGAATGGAAAAAATTTCACACTGCAAATGCGATATTAATAGGAATATTAGTAATATGTATTATAATTATATCATTAATTGTTATGCCATCTGAATCCAATAGTTCCGACCATAAAGTTATTGAGAATACTGAGTCTCCTACAAATGAAAACCAGAAGGCTCCTAGTTCTGATACGCTTACAGATAATATTGGTTGTTCACAAGATCATTGTAATGACATTGTAAATGGCTCTGAAAACATAAAGAAAGATGTTGTAAATACCTCCACAATCATAAAGAAAGACACTTCGGCAAACAACAGATCAAATAAACAAAAAACACAGCCACAACCACAACCACAATAAATGTTCTCTATCAGTCTTTGAGTACTTCGTCATAGTAGCTCATGGGCATCATCTTTATAGTGCTATTTTTAATAAGAGATAGTACGGTCAACATGTATATGTATACATTGTATTCTCTTAAGTTATAACGAAATGATTATTGAGTGAAAACTACGTATAAGTTCCTGTTAACTTATCGCACAAGATATTGTAATTCTTCTTTTTACTAAGGAGAAATGATTTACACAATAAAAACTTGATAAGTAGAGGTATAAAAGCAAGCGAAGTTCTCTTATCTGTATTATTGAAATAACGCTTAATCTTGATAAAAAGTAGAAGTAATCTCACAATAGATCAAATGGGTAATGATGCAAGTATCTCATATTTTAGGAAGAAAACAATATCTATTATTTGAAGAAATATATTCTAATAAATTTGATACTGGAATTATTGGGAATTTTGAAAATAGACTATAATATACAAGATTATCAGTAACAAAGAATCCATCCACGTTGTAATCCATCAATACAGGCTTATTTAATTGGGTAGATAGTAAGTTTATATTATTGGTTATCCATTGTATTTTATGTTCAAGTTTATTTTCATATCCGCCAACCTTCCTAAACTTGTCAGCATCAACAGGGAAAGTCATGTAAAAGAAAGTGGGTTTAAGAAATTTAGCATCGACCACATATATAGACTTGCTATTATCATCAATTATTATATAATCAATTTCTCCGACAGTCTTATTATCAACAGTACTACCATTAATAATGACTGGAGCTTTAACACAGGAAACATTCGCTATTGAAGTCACGTTTCTAAGGTATGAATAATTGCTGTTTTGTAAAAACTGTTCAATTATGTCTTCTAATGTAATACTATGTTGTTTGAAAATAGTTTTTGCCTTATCTTTCAGTACTTTTACCCCTTGCCACTCTTCAGGTAAATCGTTATGAGCGAATTGTCCCGTAGCTAACTGAGTTATTGCTTCAAAATATATGCTTTGTGTGGTAATGTATCTATCTGAATCGTCAATGTTAACCTTTAATATTGGTCTAAATCTTGTGCGGTATTTAGGATTGTGTGGTTTTAGAAATGACATCAATAAATCCGAATTATCATCGTCAAATAACAATCCTTTTATACAAGGATTATGCTTATTGTTCAACACAATATCAGTAATATCAATTATTCCTTGTTGTGGTATACTTCCTCTTAAAAGTCTTATAAATTGTATCTCTTTTAGTTTGTGAGCATCATATATAAATGTAGAATTAAAAATCCTTTGGTAAAGTTCTTCCTCAACAGAGTTAAAAACTTTACGATATGTTTCTATAAATGATTCAGAGACAAAATTTTTATCACAGTATCCATTTAAAGCACCATTCTTTATTGCTAACTGAAAACGAGTATTCTTCTCATAATACTCATCATTGCTAAAATGAAAAGACCATCCATTCTCTGAAACAATTAAAGCGACGATTCCTTGTTGTGTTGCCAGTAGTATTCCATAGACTTGGCACAGCATCATAATAGAACTATGAATATTCATTAACATAGAAATATCATAATGTTGATTATGGAAAACGGAACTTGCGGTGCTCGACAATTTTAGTTTTGGAAGTATGACAAAAATAGATTTGCAAAGATGCTTAAAAGCGACATCACCTTCTACTATTTTGTTTGATGCATCATATTGCCGAACAAATTCCAAAACATCTTTAGATGATTTCATCTTTGAGACCTCTGAAATGAATAATGTAACGAGCAATTCTATTAGCTTTCTAACAGCATTAGATGTCTCTTCAAAATCTGTATATACCTTTTTCGCAAATCCACTTTTGCGAAATTCTTCTATACAATTCAATATATAATCATTATTAGAGGCCATTCCCAAATCGATTTATTGTACTACCTGCACCTTACCATCTACCTCTGTAACTTCTCCATTCTTTAGCATCTGCTGGTACACTTTGCGAAGTGAGTAGATGATATTCTCTCCTGTACGCTTAAAGCCAAGCTCACGAGCAGTAACGATAAATAGATCGTCAGGTGTAATACCAAAACTGTGTTGAGCAATTGTCTTCATTGCCAAAGCCAACTCTTCATTACAAATGTAATTGATAGGACGCAAATAATCATCATCTGGATTAGGGACACGCACCTTTACATCTGCAAAATCTTTTATCCTTACGAACTCATTCTTATCCTCTATTATCATTCCTTTTAGGTGATTTCGGAAGATGCATTTTACTTCATCACGAACAACGGATGTAGCTTTCTGACGACCATATGCAGGAGCGATACGCCTACACAACTCTTCAAAATGAATCGGTTGTTCCAATGATATGATGTCCCACGCTATATCATATCCCTCTCTTATATTTCCGTTTTCATCAATAATGTTTAGGGGATATGCACGCTTATACAAATCAAAACCATAACCTCTATCAGCAATCTCAGATGGTTCAATCTTCTCCTCTATCTCGATAATTGGTATTACTGCATCAGCATTACTGTCGCTACTATCGAAAACATCGTTATCCTCAGATTCAATAGCTGCACGACCAAGAGCTTTTTCAACAGCATTGATGAGTTTCTCCTCTTCTGTTTTCTGATCTTTTATCCAATCAGTTGACCAAATACGATAAATAGTCCAACCCATATCTTCAAGCACAGCCTGTCGCAGACGATCTCGTTCACGAGCAGTTCGAGAGCTATGATATGCTGCACCATCGCACTCTATGCCGATAGCAAATTTACCACTTTGTGTTGGGTGCTTAACTGCCATATCAATGCGAAATCCTGAACAACCCACCTGAGTCACTACATTGTAACCCTTAGATTGTAAGAAATCATATACAGCCTCTTCAAATGGTGAGTCAAAGTCCAAATCGTAGTTAAAGGTAAGTTCTTTTTCTAACGCTACGATTCCCTGTTGAGCAAACTCAATATATGAACGCAACA
>SUWT01000091.1 GCA_015061335.1 Lentimicrobiaceae bacterium
ACATTTGCATCAACAAGGCAAACCTGACTTCTTGGTACCACTTAAAGTGATACGGGTGGTACCGCTCTCAGCGCTATGATGGTACCACTTACAACGCTACGATGGTACCGCTTCAGCGCTATCGGCACTACTGCGAATGAAAAAAACGTCATCTGTAGATTTATGCAGAATGACCAACCATATAGCTTGATGTGTGAGATTTATATCAAATCCTATCTTTCTTGGGCAATCTAAAAAGGATACTTTATATTTTCCCGTTCTTTCCTAGTATAGATAGAACTTATACGGATGCAAAGTATCAGAGTAATCAGTTATTTATGACAAGAAAGTTATATGATCAATATTCAAAACTATCAATTTATGATCCGAAGTGAGAAACTTCACATCATCACCACGTTGCAATGCTGTTGCAAGATGAACTGCATCATCAGAAGAAATAGGTTCATATTTAGGAGTATAATTGGGTATACAACTAAAATATTTAGCTGTCATTTCTGTCATAGGTTCAACAATAAACCAAGAAGGAGGTTGAAGCATAAATCCTTTTATTCGTTCTATTGTTACTGAAGAACCTATAAAAATCTCTTTAAATTTGTTTATTAATTCAACAAACGCAAAAACTGATGCTATTATATATCCGTTTTCTTCACAATCTGTTACTATTTGATTTATATATTGAACCATCGTATTAGACAAAAAACATCCTTGCACATATGATTGTTTAGGATTTGAAGGATTATATTGCTTCAATATATCAGATAATACACATGTATCAACGACTAAATAAGTTACCATATTATAACATCTAGTTCTTCTTGTAGTTCAACAATATCACCCCAAAAAGAATCATCATAAAGTGAAGCTTCTGTAGCAAATTTAAATGGATTACTTTGACTATTTACGTATTTACTACAAAAATCACTATTAGACAATGCATTACTTAATGCTTTTGGAGACAATTCTATTACACTATATTGATCAACACATTGGGTTAAAGCTGATTTTATTTGAGATATTTGAAGTTCTCTATTTTTCTTCGCTGATTCTAATACATAAATAAAATAAGGTATAGGTAAAAATGCATAATCATTCCCATTCAAAATATTTGAATTTACAGACTCACTACCTAACGGCCTGCATAAAATAGATTTACTAGCTAAAACTGATGCCATAATTATAAATTCACTTTTGTTTTAGCTAATTCTTTATCATTTATTGAACTCTCTAATTGAGTAATAGTTGACTGCTCAGCTCCATCTTGCCATGTAAGATTCACTTGTTCTTTACCAATAATAGTCCAACCATATTTAGCAGCTTTTTCAACAACTATATACAGTAATTTCAAAAACTTGCCAGGTATCCTATCTGATTTTTCCATTGCAAAATCAATTGCCTCTTGAGTAAAAGGGTTTATAGAATCATCTTGTTTATCTATTTTTGACTCTCTCAAATATATTTTAGCCAACGCATTAATAACAGATTGATCATTAGATATAGGCTTAAAAAATATAGTATTTTGTGCAGAAGTGTTTCCTCCAAGGCTACAGAAACGATCTAAACCTGCAGCAGCCCAATGAGGCATCAATAATTCTTGACTATTAGGATGAATTGTCAATACTATTTTAAAGAAACCATCAATAGCATTAGAATTATTACCATCAATAAAAAAAGTTCGTAAATTATCACAAAAAGCTCTACGTTCATTAAAATTTTGATATTGAATTATTTTTTCAGCTTCATCTAACAAAATAATACAATTTGTAAACATTGCAGCCTTCAATAATTTTTCAACATTTACAAACAAAAATTTAAGTCCTTCTTTTTTCCAAAAGAAATCAGTTTTATCATCATTCAATAAAGAACAAAATTCCTTATAATTACAACCAAAAAGATTTGTATTATTATCTGTTAATCCAGCATCCATTAAAACATTTCGCACATAAGTATCTACAGATACAACATCAATATTTCGTTCTAATAGCCAATCATCATTTGCTATAGTTGATTCATAAACCTCTTCATTTATGTTCTCATCAATTACATTATCCAATAATCCACTCATCGCACGCAAACGGCAAAATACAGTCAAAAATAGTCCTTCGTTATGCATTGATGTAAAAATAGCGTGTGCAATCTGATCTAAAGTACGATTACTTTTATCGGCAGAAGGTGCAACATATACTGAATATAATACACTATTACCATTAGAGATTTCTTCTCCCAAATCTTCATTAATGCTTTTCTTTATATAATTTAAGAAAGCTGTTTTACCTATACCTCGCCCTTTATATGCAGCATAATCCATCATCAGTCCAATTTTATTGGGAGTATTAACTACATTATCTTTAAAACTTTGAATCTCTTCTGTTCGTAAAGATGTTAAAAATATACTTCCATTAACACGGGAATCAGAACTATAAGGTTTAACCGATGGTTCATTCGGAAAAGGATTTTGTATAAATCCTAGATTTTGATATTTATTATATAGTCCATCTGTATTTTTGGGCTTTCTTAATAATTTATTTGTCATATTTCTAAAGGTTTTATAGCAATTAATGAATACATTATTCCATTTAAATACACTCCACGACGATTAATTTGAACTTTCATATCTAAACGCAAATCAGTCTCTAATGAGATAGAATATCTTATATTTCGTTGTATAGACAATTCATATGTCTTTTGTAAAAACGATTCAAACAACTTAGGACTTATGCGCAATAACCGACAGACCTCATCCCTTATATCTTGTAACGAAATATAAATTATAGTTTGTTTATCATAATATCTCTGATACACTTCTATTAATGTATCGATAAATAATTGTTTACAATCCTCCCATTGTGGCATATGAATACACAATGGCTCATCATAAGAATTTCTTACATAGTCTTTTTTCATAAATGACAATGATTCTGTATTATTTTTGAATACAGAAATAGGAAAAATTAATCGGCCTGAGATATCAGGATGATTATCGGTATAAAAAAGCATACTAAAAGCCTCTAACCTTGGACACCAAACCATAAATGAACGATGAGTCATATCACTTCGTTTATTAGGAAAATCCAGTTGCTTAGTTATAGGATTCAATCTGGAAAAAAATCTCCGTACAGAAACTGTTTTCATTGCGAGTGATAATCTATTCCGTTGGGAATATTGCACTTCTGATTCATCAATATCCAAATTATTTGTTTTAGGATGTTGATTCCCTAATCTTATATACTCTTCTCTTAGCTCTCTTATCCAATCCTTCTCATCAAAAGGGAAAGAACCTGGAATTCGTTTTTGTATTCTTCTTACAGTCATTAAACTAATAGTTTCCAATTCATCAGTCCATAAATTTTCATTCCATTTACGAGATTTCGGATGCCACTCCTTAATTGGTAATGGAATTACTAGCTGTCCCTGTCCTGAAGGATTTAACTCCCATAACCTAGCAATAAACCATGCAGGAGTAACAAAAACTTTCTGCATAACATCAAGTAAAAAATCCATAGCCTCATCTTTATTAGAAATACAAAGCTCTAAATATTTTTCCCCTGTTTTTGTTATTACATATTTATCAATTCCATCACCAGTTTTAGAATGACGATGTATAAATTCATAATATAAAAGTTCCCTAATTAAATCTTGGTATGATGTTCTACTAATACTATCGACAATTATTAATCCTTTTATTCTCTGTGGAATCTCTCGTATAAGAATCTCTTTACTGATATAACCCTTGCTAAGAGAAATAGACAAAGCCTCTTGATATAAGTTATATTCAATAAAATGACCTACACCATACAATTTAGGTGTTGGCCAATTTTGTTGTTTTCGAATGATAGTATTATTCATTTGCAAAAATTACAATATTTCTGCAAATATAAAGATAATTACTAAACTAGCAAATAAGATTAAGATGAAATATGCTATTTTAGATCTATAATCAAACATATTAATCTAATCGTGATAAGATAAATTTCATAAGCATAGAATTACACGACTCACAACTAAATTTACCATTTAAAATAGAGACCTAAGATTGCGACAACTATCACAATCTTAGTTCTCTATTTTTTGTTCATAATTCAAATAAGACCTACAGGATCTTTCTTTTCACTAGAGATTGAATTTTCAATCGTGCTACCTTATAGATTTGTTTATGTTCTTCAATCGTAACCAATCTTTTTTCGCGCATCATTATCTCGGCTTCCATTTCAGCACAGAAATCTGCCATCATTTCTTCCTCAATATATCTATATTCAGCATCGTCAATATTAGATAATCCATCTTGAAATTCCTTCACATAACTATAAAATTTGCTTAACTCAGTATCATCGGTGAACACCAGCAATGTTTCTTCATCATTACTTTTATGTATTTGTTCACGACTTAGATTGTACATCTCCTTTGCTGCTGACTTTATCCCATCCCATGCAAGACCAGACAATACAACACTTCCTAACCATAATAAAAATTCATTTACCTCTGGAAGACAATAATTCAATCTATAATTTGAATTATGACAATGAAGTTGGGCAATTTTTCTATAGGAGTAACCATAGCGAACTGCCATTTTTGCGGATTTGAGATTTTTTTCATCAATACTAGACAATTTTATATTAATACTATTGCTAGGACTTTTTTGATTAGTTTTCATTTTAGAACAATTCATATAAATAGGTTTTTTCGTTATTATTCTTTTCTTTTAACGAACAATTGCCTATTTTTGTTCACAAATAAATTGTATTATCATCGTTCTTTGCTTGATTTCGAGTTGGATTGGTTGTACTATTCCTAGTTACTTCCAAATGGTTATGGGAGCAATGTCTGTATATAATTTTATAACAAGAAAGGAGAGTCTGCCTATGTTTAAAACAATGATTTCGGCTATGTCGGTAACTGTGGCTATGAATGGGTATCTTGTAAGCTTGATAGGGTAATGAATGATTATAATAATAAGTGCCGACATCTTTGGGGTTCGATTCCCCATATAGCCTCAACACCCTTCCAAAAAATAATTCATTTTGGAAGGGTGTTTTTATCACAAACGTATGTTTATCCAAACACATACTCATCCTATTGCTATAAGATAAGTACATATTTGGATTATTCTTATAAGTTTTAAAGATTTAATTATAATCAATTTCATAAATTACTTTGTTCTATCGTTCCTATTTCATCTTCTGTTAAATTATAAATTTTATATATCAAACGATTAATTTGGTCTTCTTTTTCTGAAATATCTGTATCAGATGATATATGTTTCATATTAAGTATTTCGTCAACCAATTGAATTACAGGTAACTGACTTGATTCAGATATTACTTTGATTGGAAGTTCACGAAGAACTGTTAGCTTCACTTGAGCGAATACTTTTCCTGTTTCACAAGACATCAACTTATACATATAATTACCCAATTTAGAATTTAGTATTCCTAAAATATACTTTAAAGAATATTTATTGTCCTTTGATATTATAGAATGAACAGAATCAGTAGCACACATAGGTTCTTCTACATATGTAGCAATAAGACTATCCGAAGTTTGCCTTAAAAATATTTTTTCATTTTCAAAATAAATAGGTTCTCGCGGACACCACAACCATTTACCGTATTCTATATATTGATTACAAAAATGACTATAACGATTGATATTCCTACCTCGTAGACAAGGTCGAGAATAAGATGAGACTATTGAATCTCGGAAATAATTAACTTTTTCGCCTTGTACTTTAGCATATACAGTTATCCCTTGTGAACTCTTCGTTACTTCTCCTAAGGAAATACAATCCCGGCTTATACGTTTCAGTTTATCTGTATTTATCAAACCATTATAGTCAAATCGTTGAGAATTAAATTGACTTCTAGTTAAATATAAACAATTTAATTCTTTTAATTTGTTATCAACATATTGTAAATTTGAAAATTTAGAAACTTTATCTATTACACCTTTTTGTAGTGAAATTATACTATTATCAACTACTGCTGAATCAAATATTGATTTAATTCTATCTGATGTTTCTATTATAGTAGTTTTATTAAAAATATATTCTCTTAACGCAATAAATTGAGGATACCATGTAAATGTATGAGGAGTTATATATGTCATTATACCTTTTTCTCTCAACAAATCTATTCCTATCTTAAAAAAGAATATATATAAATCATAATGTTTAGACAATACCTCTTTAAATACCTTTTGATAAAAGCTTTTCTCTTCTTTGTTTGATATTTCATTATACGGCGGATTCCCAATCACAATATCAAATCCACTCTTACCATCTTCCCGATTGAACACATCACTGAACCAAGTATGCCAAAGGAAGAAGTGGCTATTACCAGCCAAATCAATGTCCTTCAACTTGGTCAAGATGCTGCTATTCACCAACTGAGCTTCCAGTTGTTGGTTGATGGCATCGCTTATCTGCTTGCGTAGGCGGAGTTTTCTTTCGTGCTCGGAACAGGAATAGTAAGAGGACAAGAGTTGGGAAACCGTTTTCTGCAAACGGTTCTTTTCGTCATCGAAGAGCATTACTTCGCCACGGTCTTTCTTTGATTCACGCTTGTAGGTGAGTTCGCTCAAATCTACACCTTGGAAACTTTCTATCAAAGAGTTGCCTTGCATAATCTTGTAGTCAAGGTTGGGGAGGGGGGAAGGAGTGTCTTCATCTACTACAATGGATAGCCAAAAACGAAGACGGGCAATGTCAACCGCGCCCTTCTCAATATCTACCCCATAGATATTGTTCTGAATAATGTTCTTCTTG
>SUWT01000092.1 GCA_015061335.1 Lentimicrobiaceae bacterium
TATCAGTATTCGCTAAAACACCCATTCGAGAGTTGCTCGCAAAAGACCAACCAACAATCGAAAATCAAAATGTCAAAGAACTAAAATTATTTTAATAAAAATTTATTGCATCAGTAGTAATGCATAATGTATAATGTATAATGTATAATGCATAATTCACAATTCATAATTCATAATTAGGGAGGTGGGAGATAAATGAATTATTGCGAGTATAATTGAACAAGGAAATAAAATAATTGTTAATTACAACTGTAATTGTGAATTAAAAAAATAGTATCTTTGCACAAAATTGACAAATGTTCATTGTTCATTGTTCATTGAAATGGGGTTGACCGGTTTTGACAGCTTGTAGAATGGTCATGTAAGCATGCTGAGCCTTGCAGTGAAGCTCATTAATCTTGGCTGCGAAAAATTAATTGGCGAAAATAACTACGCTCTCGCTGCTTGATCGAAGAACAGTAGATCGTTGCTTAATTCGTCCACAAGGTGGATGAACGGGACATCTCGCGGGTGGACATTCCTGATTCCGGCCCGGGAACGAGGTGCTCATCAATTTCAGGATAGCGATGCGGAGACTCTGGCCGCATAGTGAAGTTTAAGAGATAAGGTCGTGTTTAGGGCGTCTGCTTCCTTGCCCGACTCGAAAACCAACAGCAGAATAAGCATGTAGAAAGCATGGGTGTTCCTTGTTTGGACGAGGGTTCGACTCCCTCCAGCTCCACCCCGTGTTAAATTGAAAACTGAAAATTGACAATTTAAGTAGAAATGCATCATATTACACTAATGAAGAGAATAAACAATATGTAATTGATGCGTCTAAAAGTAAAAACCTTAGAATCTGAAAAACTGAGAAGTTTTAGGTTCTAAGGTTTTTTGTTTGTTTTTGGATGTATAGAATGTGAAATGTATAGAAGGCATTATAATTCCAAGGAATTTGACTTCAATAAAAAATCATATATATTTATTATAGTAATACCGTTATCGTCTCTCGTGACAGGCATTTCATCTCCAACAATTATAATTTTCTTAAACGAATCGTCAACTTTTAACAATGATGATTTTTCTTGCTTAATCTTATCATCGTTCTCCATACGATATGCAGATTGTATGTAATAACGTTTGCTACCAGCATTACATATAAAGTCTATTTCATAATTTGAACGCTGTTGTTTTCCTTCATTATCCCTTATTACGGCAGGTACAACACCAACATCAACATTATATCCACGTATTCTTAATTCGTTGTAGATGAGATTTTCCATCAGATGATTTTTTTCAAACTGCCTAAAATTCAGACGGGCATTACGTAAGCCCAAATCCATGAAATAGTATTTATATGGAGAATTGATATATTTCTTACCTTTCACATCGTAACGTGTAGATTTTTCGACGAGAAAAGAATCGCATAGATATTCAATGTAGTCTTTTATGGTGTCGTAAGATACAACAGATTTCTTTTCACTTTTGAAAGTATTAGATAATTTATTAGGATTTGTCAGTGCTCCTATTCCTGAAGCCAGCGTGTTTATCAGCTCTTCTAAATCATCATCTTTTCTTATGTTGTAACGCTCTTTTATATCTTTAATGTAAGTCTCTTCAAACAACGACTTTAAGAATAGTGTCTTATGCTCATCTGTCTTATACGACAAGATTTGAGGTAGTCCTCCGTACAACATATACTCGTTTATTCCCGATTGCAATGAACCTTGATATTCCGACATATATTCGCTGAAACTAAGCGGATAAACTCGTATCTCAAAACCTCTTCCTCTAAATTCCGTGATTACATCTTTTGACAAAAATTTAGCATTACTTCCTGTTACATAGATATCTACATTTTGTTTTTTCAAAAATCCGTTCAAGACATCAACAAAATCATCAAGCATTTGCACCTCGTCAAGAAGAATGTAATAAATGTCACTGTCAACTATACGACTTTTCACATATTCGTATATGTTGTCAGGATTTCTTAGCAACTTGTTCTTATAATCCTCCAAATCAATCTTTATGATATGATCTGCTTTAACTCCGCTACTCTCCAAGTATGATGAAAAAATCTCAAACAAAAGATACGATTTACCACATCTACGCATTCCTGTTATGACTTTTATCATACCATTTTCCTTCAATGATATCAATTCGTCCAAATATTTCTGTCTTTCTATCCTTTTCATTCTATTCGGAATTTATGTCACATTGTGACGGTTTTTTCGACTACAAAGATAAAATTAATATTTTACTTTATGATAAAAATTAAAAGTATTTGTTGGTTATTGACTAAAGTCTAAAGTCAAATCTAACTTGATTCTATTTCTCTAACTTGAAATATCTTTTTCTAATCACATATAATCTGATTAACCAAATGACAAAGAATCCATTTGAGCAGACTTTATAAATGATATTCCAAGGTTGTGGCAAAGTGAAGAATAATTCTGCAATCCATAATATCAAGTCAATGTCGAACAGGATATTCCACATTGGCAAAGATACATAACAGAATTGAATCATAGAAAAACAAATACAATATTATGGTTCTTCTAAAATGAAGAGTTGAATAGAATCTATAATACCCCCTCAACGAATGGTTCGGGGCTGAATATGAGATTTTGGAAGATTAGATAATATGTTGTCTTGACACAGTTTATCTCACAGTCTCAAGAGCATAATATCTCAAAGTTGATCCAGTTCATCCTGAGCCTCTTTAACACCTTGAGCAGCCGATTTCTTCAACCAATATTTAGCTGCGTTTATGTCTCTCTCTACGCCACAGCCTTCTATGTAACATATTCCTATAAAACATTGGGCGAGAGCGTCGCCTTGTTCCGCCGACTTACGATACCATTGGGCTGCCTGATTATAATCCTGTGCTTTCCTAAAACATGATCCTAGACTACATTGAGCTTTCACATGACCCTGTTCTGCAGCTTTATAATACCATATCACAGCTTGGGTAAAATCTTCAGCTATCCCCATTCCAAATTCATAACAATATCCCAAATAGTATTGAGAAAAAGCATAACCTTGCTCTGCCGCTTTACGGAAATATTCTACAGCTTTAACATAGTTCTTTTCGTTATAATATTTAACACCCAAACGGGATAATTCTTCCGCCGATTGTGAAGCATTCTGCAATTTCTCCGCTTTTGCTATCTCTTTCAGCGAATCCTCATGACCTTGTGCCGCAGCTTTATGGAACCAAACTAAAGCCTCAGAGATGTCTTTGGTAATGCCTTTGCCATATGCATAACATAATCCTAAATTGTATTGTGATAACTTATAACCTTGCTCAGCCGACTTACGGTACCATCTGGCTGCCTCAGCACAATCTTTCTCAACACCACGCGCCAATTCATAACATACGCCTAAGTTATTCTGAGCTAATTTATCACCTTGCTCCGCCGCTTTACGATACCATCTAGCTGCTTCTACATCATTTTTTATGGTACCTCTCCCAATTTCATAACTTCTACCTAAATTATATTGAGCGTTTATATCTCCTTGTTGCGCCGCAGCATAATACCATCTAAAGGCTTCTTCATTGTTTTTTTCAACACCTAAACCATCTCTATAATGGTTCGCCAAATTATTCTGCGCATATACATCACCCTGTGGCGCAGCTTTTAAATACCATTTTACAGCCTCCGCCTGGTTTTTATCAACACCTAAACCAAATTCATAACAAGCACCTACAAACTTCTGAGCACCAGCATGGCCTTGATTCGCAGCTATCATATAGTACCTGAAAGCTTCTGTATAGTTTTTCTCATTATAATACTTATTTCCTAATGAATACCAATTATTAATATCACTCATGATAATTTCTCCTTTCTTTAGTTTATCAGTCGATTGCCCACAGCAAATATAATAAATATAAAAAACATGTCAACTATATATTACATTTTTTTAATTGTCATTGACACGTACATAATAATTTTTGACTTAGAATTGTCAACTTTCAGATCGTTTGCAGAGACTGATGCCATGAAGCTTTTAGCTTTTTCTATTTCTGTCTATTAACATATTAAAAAATATCGTAATTTTGCATATCATATTGGCTCCGTAGTTCAATGGATAGAATAAAGGATTCCGGTTCCTTCGATTTGGGTTCGAATCCCAACGGAGTCACTGATTTTTGGGGACAGGGTGCAGGGGACAGGGAGCGGGGAACAGGGGACAGGGTGCAGGGGACGGGGATTTTTAGGAGTAGAGATTTTTTAATAACCAAAATTTTTGAACCATGAATAATACTCATATCTCATTTGCTTCTGAGGAAGAGAAGCAACATATGAATGTAAATGATTTATCATTTGATTTTGCGAAAAGGATAGTTAATTTACATTATAGTCTTAATAATTCTCACAAAGAATATATAATTTCCAAACAGATTTTAAGGTCAGGAACAAGTATCGGTGCTAATATATCAGAATCAAAATATCCTCAATCTGATGCTGATTATGTACATAAAATAAGCATAGCATTAAAGGAAGCTTCAGAAACAGAATTCTGGTTAAAACTTCTTAAAGACTGTAAATTTATTACAGATAATAATGCAAACTCATTGTTACACGATTGCTCAAGGATAATAATAATACTAATAAGTATCATCAAAAAAGTAAAAAAACGTATAAATACCAATTAACCCCGCTCCCAGTTCCCCGTCCCCAGTTCCCCGCTCCCAGTTCCCCGCTCCCCGTCCCCAGTCCCCCGTTCCCCGCTCCCCGTTCCCCGTTCCCCGCTCCCCGCTCCCCGTTCCCCGCTCCCAAATAAAAAAAAGAGCCTTTACAAGCCCTTTTCTTTTATCATAACATCGATGGCTCCGACACCGAATTTCATTATCGATGCCATCCTATTGCTCGTGTTGTCGTAATTTTTCAACTCTTCTATAATGGCGTTTTTCAAGACGCCATTACCTACTCCATGAATGAATGTCACCTTGTCGTATTCGTTGGTGATGGCACTTTCCAACATTTTCTTGAAATAATTAATCTGCGTCCTGAAAATATCGTTGCTCGACATTCCTAAGATATTATCGACCAACTCTCCTATATGTAAATCGACTATGGCTTCACCCGGAGCGGTCTGATGACGATCGATGGCGGCTTTTTCTTTTACCAACTTTGCATTTGACAGAACAGTTTTCTTATCATCATCTTTCATCAATTTGGTATAATCAACCTCGCTACCTTTAAGAGCCACTATACTTGAAAGTTTTATCATAACAGCCTTCTCTCCTAAAACTCCCGACTCCACATAACTTCCGTCCTTGAAAAACCTATTACTTCTAAAAGAGAAAGGTGCATGCAGTGGATGATATACAAAATCTGCTTCTTCTTGTGAAAGAATGGCTTGGATGTAACCTTCGCACCAATATTCAATATCTTCTCTAGAGATAGATTCTATCACGACTTTAGAATGCGGGGCGACGCTACCATAATCAACATTAATATATTTCTCGTTATCTTTAATATTGAAACTATACAAAGCATCGGCGGGAGTATGATTTACGAGAACTACATCAAGCAAACCTGTCAGCAGCCACTGCTGATCTTGCGGGACGAAAGCGAGATAAAGTCCTTCTTCTTCGGCATTACGACCGAAGCGACGCAGCGAACTCTTACGAGCCTCGTCATTCTCTCTTTCTTCGATAATCTGTTTCTGTTGTATCTCTTTCTGTACATTATCAACGACTTGCTGTCTGCGGTCAGGTTGAGAGCGGAAGTCCAACACCAAATCGCTCATCAATACCGGGATGTCGAAGCCGTCTTCTATAGTCACTTCCACCATTCTTGTGTCAAGGATTCTCTTCACGGTTCCACCGCCTGTGGAGTTAAGGAAATTCACCTTATCGCCTACTTGAAATTTTTCCATTATATGATTTTTTTGTTTTTTATTCTTGCAAAGATAGCAAAAGTCATCGGACAACAGACAACAGACGACAGATTTTTTCGACACAAGCATTGTGCTTTGAGCTATAAACTTTTATTTCCAACAATGCTCAATACTCACAGCTCACCGCAAAAAAACTTTAGACTTTTATCTTTAGACTTTCGACTTTTTCTTAACTTTGCATGACAATTAAATTTATTAGATATGACCATTGCTAAATTCCCTTCAACGCGCTATCAAGGCAGCAAACAAAAATTTGTCGATTGGATTTGGCAATGTATAAAAGATATTCCATTTTATACAATATTGGATGCTTTTGGAGGAACAGGCAGTGTTTCTTTCAAAATGAAGGAAGAAGGTAAAAAAGTCACATATAACGATATTCTTCCTTTTAATTATACCATTGGAAAAGCCATAATTGAGAATAACAAAACCTTGTTGGATGAAAATGATCTTGAAAATATTTTAAAGGTTCACAAAAATAAATCTTATCCAAATTTTATAGAGAAGACTTTTAAAGACATTTATTACACTGACGAAGAAAATCATTGGCTCGATATTGTAACTACTAATATCAAGTTAGTCAATGATGAATACAAGCAGGCTTTGGCTTATTTCGCATTGTTTCAATCGTGCATTATAAAACGTCCATATAACTTATTTCACAGAAAAAACTTATATGTGCGAATGCAAGATGTACAGAGAAGTTTTGGTAATAAGAAAACTTGGGACACTCCATTTGAAACGCATTTCCGTAAATTTGTCCAAGAAGCGAACTCTGCTGTTTTCAATAATTACGAACAATGCGCTTCCATCAATAAGAATGTATTCGATA
>SUWT01000093.1 GCA_015061335.1 Lentimicrobiaceae bacterium
AAAAACAATGAGCGGATTTTTCGGAGTAGTATCAAAAAGAACATGCATCTATGATCTCTTCTATGGTACTGACTATCATTCACATCTCGGCACAAAACGTGCTGGTCTTGCAACAGTTGAAAACAGCACTTTCTATCGTTCAATCCATAATATGGAAGGAGCGTATTTCCGAACTAAGTTTGATTCCGACTTGGCGAAGTTTCATGGTAATATGGGTATCGGCGTTATCAGCGACACTGATGCGCAGCCTATCATCGTAAACTCGCATCTCGGTCGTTTCGCTATCGTAACAGTGGCTCGTATCAACAACCTCAAAGAGTTGGAAGAAGAATGTCTTAACAACAAACAGCATTTTGCAGAATTAAGTGGTGGCAGCACAAATCCTACCGAGTTGGTCGCGCTTCTCATTACTCAAGGCAAGGACTTCGTCGATGGTATTCAGAATGTCTTTAATAAGATCAAAGGCTCTTGTTCCATGCTGATTCTCACTCCAGAAGGCATCATCGCCGCCCGTGACTTGTACGGTCGTACTCCTATCGTAATTGGCAAAGATGAAGATGGCTATGCTCTCGCTACAGAAAGTCACAGCTACGTCAATATGGATTATAAGACCGACAGATGGATTGGTCCTGGCGAGATTGTAAAGATCACTCCTGAGGGTTACACTCAGCTTCTCGCTCCTAACAAAAAGTGCCAGATGTGTTCTTTCATGTGGATTTATTACGGCTATCCAGCTGCTGCCTACGACGACATTTTCGTTGAGAACATGAGATATAACGGTGGCTACGCAATGGGTAAAATGGATGACGTTGAAGTCGATTATGTAGCTCCTATTCCAGATTCCGGCATCGGAATGGCGATAGGTTATTCTAACGGTAAACAGATACCTTACGTCAGAAGTGTGGTGAAATATACTCCTACTTGGTCGCGTAGTTTCATGCCTTTCACTCAGGAAGAAAGAGAACACGTCGCAAAGATGAAGCTCATCACCAACGCCTCATTGTTGAAAGACAAGAAAGTGGTTTTCTGCGACGACTCTATAGTTCGTGGTACACAACTTCGCGACAACGTCAAGATGTTATACGATTGCGGCGCAAAAGAAGTTCACATCAGAATAAGCTGCCCTCCATTGTTATACGGCTGTCCTTTCCTCAACTTCTCAAACTCTAAGACCGACATGGAACTCATTACACGTCGTTGTATCAAAGAGTTGGAAGGCGATGCATATAAAAACTTGGAACTTTATGCCGACCATACCACAAAACAATATGCTAATCTCGTCGAGATGTTAAGAAAACATATCGGTGTTGACACACTAAAATTCAACACTATCGATATAATCAGAGATGCCATCGGATTGCCGAAAGACGAAATCTGCATGCACTGCTTCGATGGCAGCAGTTATGGACATATATAATAATCGTGACTATATTACATATTAAAGACGTCAAGTTATGGCGTCTTTAATTGTTTATGGATCTTATATCATTGACATAGCTCGAAGACATTTTGCTTTATATTCCTGCAAAAGCAGATAATCTCTTTCCTCGTGAGCTATGTCGATATTTTCTTTCATTAATACCTTAACAGGCGATTTGCTTAAAACAAAAATCTCATCACATAACATTAAGGCTTCGTCAATGTCGTGAGTGACATAGATGACACTACGTTTGTCATTTCTCCAAATATTGATGAAACGTTGTATTAGATTATGTTTTAAACTGATGTCGAGACCCGATAAAGGCTCGTCCATGAGAATAATCTGAGATGGTGAAGCAAAAGCTCTTGCCAATGAAACTCGTTGGCTCATGCCACCGCTTAGCTGAGATGGATAATAATCAGCAAACTCCTCTAACTCAACTAGTTTTAAATAATTATCTACTATATATCTCCTTTCGGATGAAGATATATCCCTGCTTAAGACGAAATCTATATTATCTCTTACATTCTTCCATGGCAGAAGTCGAGGCTCCTGAAAAATGTAAGAAAAGTTCTTGTTACAGAAGCCATCCATGATACCTTCGTCAGCTTTTGCTAAGCCGCACATAATGTTAAGTAATGTAGTCTTCCCACATCCAGAAGGACCTAAAATGCAAGAGATTTTTCCTTCAGAAAATTCTATGTTAAAATTTTTAAATATGGACTTTCCATCGAATGATTTTGTGATATTTATCAATCTAAAACTCATAAGACCTCCATTTTATAATTCTATGTTCTAAAAATCTTATCAGTTGTTCAAATAGATAACTAAGAATCACAGCTATAAATGTCCATGCGATCAGAATATCTACATTAAGAAAAGATTGAGCGGTGTGCATACTTGTTCCTATACCGAACTCTGGCTGGCTAAGAACTTCTCCAACTATTATGGCTCGCCAGCCTATACCTACAGCACTAGAAATACCGCTTGTGACAAATGGTGCTATTGCAGGTATATATAGCTCACTAACAATGCGTTTTGATTTTACTTTATAAAACCGGGCCATGTCGATGAGTTTGACATCAACATTACGCATACCTTCTATTATATTTGTGAAAATCATAGGAAACATTGTTAAAATACCTATAAAAATAGGCACTGAACCTGAATTGAACCAAATGAGCGCCAATAAAATAAAGGAAACTACCGGAACTGAACGCATTATGATTATCCAAGGCTTCATGAAAGATTCAAATGAGGAATTTAATCCGGCAATGATACCAAGACCAATGCCTAATAATATGGCAATGATAAATCCTATGATTCCTCTTAGGATAGTATTCCATGTTGTAAGAAGGAAATCCTTGGTAATTAATAAGTTAAAAACGGATTTCAGTGTGTCGGATACTCCTGGCAATATATTGTTTGATCCAATTTTTATGGAAGCTATCTCCCATAAAACTAACATCAAACCAACAGAAACAATGCTGATATAAAACCTCTTATTATTGATAAAATTCTTCATCAGGCATTTTCCCTCCAATTATCTGTGGATCCATTTCATAAAATACATTAAGATATTGTTCGATAAGATTCTTTACATCTTTAGCTTTTTCAACTTTTAGGTTAGAGAAAGGAATTGAGTTCTTGGCTGCGATACTGTCGTCTATGATATTGTATCTTACAGCTAATGAAGCAGCTTCATTGATATTGTTATTAACCCAATCTGTTGATTGTGAGTATATCTTAATGATTTTATTCACAAATTCTGGTTTCTTTTCAATAATATCACTTTTACAGAGAAGAGCTGTTTCTGCTATGGGAATTCCTTTTAGCTCTTTCCATTTATCTCCCAAGTCAAAAAGTCTATTAATATTATTATTTTTTAACATTGCCAAACTAAGAAAAGGTTCCGACAATACTGCAAGATCGGCTCTTCCTGCAAGAACTGCGTTGGCAAGGTCGATATGTGTCGGGAACCGATAATCGAGATTTACATCTTTATATGGTGTTAATCCATTTTCTTTCAGTAGATAACGGAATAGTACATCTGGTGTCATTCCTTTTGCCATAAGAAAAATATTTTTGTCTTTAAGATCATCCCAATCATTAATGTTATCATCAGTTCCGCAGAGGTATAATGATCCCCAGACAGGCACAGCAATAATCTTGTAATCAATGTCTTTGTTATATAAAAGAGCTGCTGTTGTCATCGGTAAAACAGCAAAATCGGCACTGCCGTCAAGCATCATTTTACGAACCTGAAGCGGTTCTGTACATATTGTAATATCAAGATTCTCATCTTTGGAATGTTGCCTATTATATTTTGTTTGTTGGCTTATACTGTCGATAAAAGGCAGAATTGCCATTGAAGAAGGACCTTTTAATGAAACTAAAGTGTATTGATTATCATTGTTTTGATCTGTGGAATTAGTACAGCATGATAAAAATAAATTTATCGAAATGACATATAATATAAAGAGTGTTATTTTTTTCATAGTATATTTCTTTTGCAAAAATAAACAAAGAAATCGTGCAAATGATATATAATTGTATATCTTTGCAAAAAAAATAAAGCCGTATGAACACTGAGATCAAGACAATTGTTGTAATTGAGGTGATGCGGAGAATATCAATCTAATCCGGAGGACTTTCTAATGGAAAAGAGAATAGGCACAGTGATAATAGAAATTGAAAAGAGGGAAAATGCCCCTCAGGTGAATCAGATTATCTCTAGACATTCTGAGATAATACTTGGCAGACAAGGTTTGCCACGCAGTAACACAAACAGCATTATTTCTCTAATACTTGAAGGTAGCACCGATGAGATAGGTTCTTTAACCGGTCAGTTAGGACGTATTGACGGAATTGAGGTTAAGTCGGCTTTGCTAAAATCTAAAAATAATGAGAAATAAAAGAAGATGTATTGCTGCTTTTGCGGCAATGATGCTGTTATTTACCAGCAAAATTGATGCACAATCACAACAATCTGAGAATGATATGTTTATCGTCCTTGATACAATAGAACTCGAGGATGTTGTGGTGTCGAGTTTAAAGGTTGACAAGAAACTTGCAGAGACAACAGCAAATATTAGTGTTGTCAATAGCTTAGATTTTAAACGTAATTCGTCATTCACCACGGCTGATGTTCTTAGTAAAGAACCTGGAATAGCTATGAGTAGCGATGGTATGTGGTCGAAAGGTCTTAACGTTAGAGGCTTGGGTGAAGATCGCATGGTAACTCTTATCGACGGTAATCGTATTGAGACAGCTACCGACCTAACAGCTTCTTTAAGTATGATAGATGTCAACGACATCGAAAGAGTTGAGGTTATTAAAGGTGCCCAGTCAGTACTTTATGGAAGCGGCGCTATGGGTGGTATCGTCAATGTTATAACAAAAGACGGCTACTTCGCTGATAAAGCTTACGTTCACGGAAGCTTACTAGGTGGTTTTAACACCGTAAACTCATCTCATTCCGAATATCTATCCGTCTTGACAGGAGCTAAAAGATGGTATTTAAAACTCAACGCCAGCTATGGTCAGGCCGGTGATGTAATGACACCTGAAGGTGTCCTGAATAATAGTAGCTATAAAACTAATAACGTATCTGCGAAACTTGGTATCAAACCATTTAAAAATCATATCTTTAAATTCCAGTTCCAACGAAACTGGTCAAATGATGTCGGTATTCCTGGTGGTGCCGCTTTTGCTCCTAATGCCACAGCCGACTATAAAGATATCGGACGTATCCTCTTCGACGGAAGCTACGAGATAAAAAATATAACAGAAAAATTCACTTCCTTGAAACTCAGTGCATATAGTCAGGAAATTGTGAGAAATGTGGAAATGCAACCTAACAGCAGAACCGTAGATACTCTTCCTGATGGCAAAGTTAAAATAACAACACCACGACTTGTCACACCTAACGGTATCCATAAGACAAAAGGTGTTCAGTTACAGACTGTTTTTGATTTCACTGAGAATAATACTCTCGTTGCCGGTATCGATGTTTGGAGACGCGACGTAGAAACAACACGTACCAAATATGTAAATGTAACAATGTTGAAACCTAACGGAGATACTGCTATGGTGAATAATGTAGAACGTCACGAGACACCAATACCTAACTCTTCTTTCACTAGTGCAGGAATATTCCTTCAAGATGAGATGAGACTCCTCAATGACAGATTAATCCTCAATATTGGAGGTCGTCTCGATGGTATCATCGTTGAAAACGACTTATGTTACGACGTGGATTATATCATTCAAAATGGAAATATAAACAATAATCCTCCTGGACAACGCATCACTTATGAGGCTGATAAATCTACTGATATCACATGGAGTGCCAACATCGGAGCAATATATAATATGTATAAAAACACCGACTTGGTTCTTAATGTAGCTCGTTCATATAGAGCTCCTTCTTTGGAAGAACGTTTCAAATATATCGACCTGGGGGCTTATGTTCAACTCGGTAATCAGGATCTTAAACCGGAAGATGGATATTTCGCTGATCTGGGTCTCAGGTATTGGGGAAATCGTATGCAAGTAGAAGGCTCTGCATTCATCAACAGAATATCTAATATGATAGTAGATGCTCCAGGAGAATTTATATACAACACAACAGATGGAACAACAGACACTCTTCCTGCACTTATAGCATCTAACGTAAGCAAGGCTTTACTTTACGGCTTTGAAATTGACGGAAGCTGGATGTTCGCAAAAAACTTTTATGCCGATTTTTCAGTTTCTTATACTATAGGACGCGATACTGAAAACAAAACATATCTACCTCTTATACCTCCATTAAGCGGGCGTATAGGTCTTACATATAATTACCCTAAGATCGGTTCTGCTAGCTTAAGTCTTTTGGCTGCTTCAAAACAAGAAAAGATTGCCGAAGGCGAGATCCCTACAGACGGATACTGCCGCCTGGATCTGGCGTTAAGCACTAGAATATTCAATTTCGGCAGATGCGGATTGCAAATCTTCGGTGGTATCGATAATATCACCAATACAACCTATGTCAATCACCTCTCGACAAATCGTGGCGACATTAGATACGAACCAGGCCGCAACTTCTATATTAAATTGAATTTTACTTTCTAAACACCTAATACTAACAAAAAAGAGGCTGTCTAACAAGTTTAGACGGTCTCTTTTTATGTATCGAGACAAAATTGATATAAGAGTACGTTTTGCGAATCAACACCTTATTCTGTATATTTTTTTATAAAAAATAAGGCTTTTC
>SUWT01000094.1 GCA_015061335.1 Lentimicrobiaceae bacterium
ATGCGCATTTTGGAATGCTCTGACAAAATCTCAGAACCCTCATGGAAAAATCTTCAAATATGTTAATAATCCAGAGTTTTGCTCATAAAAAAAGAAACTGCCTAACTTTTTGTTGTTAGACAGCCTCCTTTTATACTAATAATGTGTTATCTTATCATTTCTTTCTGTCAGCTTTGATTGATGCCTGAGCGGCTGCTAATCTTGCTACAGGAACGCGGAATGGAGAACATGATACGTAGTTAAGACCTGTGTTGTAGAAAAATTCTACAGATGCAGGGTCACCACCGTGTTCACCGCAAACACCGCATTTCAAATTATCTCTCGTTGAACGACCACGTTCTACACCTAACTTGACCAATTGTCCAACACCTTCTTGATCTAATGTGTTGAATGGGTCAGCTGGAATGATCTTTTCATCAACGTATGTACCTACTATAGCATTAACGTCATCACGCGAGAAACCAAATGTCATCTGTGTCAAATCGTTTGTACCGAATGAGAAGAATTGTGCTACTTCTGCAATTTGATCTGCTACCAATGTTGCACGTGGAATTTCAATCATTGTACCATAGAGATAATCAATAGTTACTCCGTATTCTGCTTCTACCTCAGCTTTGACTCTTTCTGCAATAGCTTTTTGATGCTTCAACTCATTAACATTGATTGTGAGAGGTACCATGATTTCAAGATGCGGATCGTTACCCTCTTTCATCAATTGAGCTGTTGCTTCAAATAAAGCACGGAATTGTGTCTCTGTAATTTCTGGATATACGATACCAAGACGTACACCACGTAAGCCCATCATTGGGTTAACTTCATGTAATGAGTCAATACGGTTTTGTAATTCCTTGAGACTCATACCACGGCTTTCAGCAAGTTCTTGTTGTTTGTCAAGTGTGTGAGGAACAAATTCATGTAATGGTGGGTCCATGAGACGGAATGTCAATGGCTTACCATCCATGACTTTTAAAGTTCCCTTAGCTGCCTCGCGGATATATGGTTCAAGCTCTGCTAAAGCTTCAATACGTTCTTCTGTTGAGTCTGCAAGAATCATATTACGCAACTTTGCAAGTGGTTTTTCACTGTTTTCACCATAGAACATGTGTTCGATACGGAACAAACCAATACCTTCAGCTCCAAATTCAATAGCTTTCTGTGCGTCTTTTGGTGTGTCTGCATTTGTACGAACACCCATCTTACGATATTTATCAACTAACTTCATGAATTCTTGGAATACAGGATTCTCAGTTGCATCAATCATAGCAACTTCTTCTGGATAAATCCATCCTTTTGTTCCATTCAAACTGATAATATCACCTTCTTGGAAGGTATATCCACCAATTGTAACTACATTGTTCTCGTCAATCTCTACACGTGGTTTGCCTAAAACATTCTTGGTTATGTTTGTCTTGCTCTTGCCAATTTGAACTTCATCACAACCTACAATACAGCATTTACCCCATCCACGAGCAACTAACGCAGCGTGTGATGTCATACCACCTTTTGATGTGAGAATACCTTTGGCAGCACGCATACCTTCAACGTCTTCAGGATTTGTTTCTTCACGAACCAAAATACAAGGAACACCTTGTGCTTGATATTCAATGGCTCTTTCGCATGATAATGCAATTCTTCCTACTGCACCACCTGGGCCCGCTGGCAAACCTTTAGCAATAACAGTGTGTTTCTTCTCGTCTTTTGTGTCAAGAATTGGGTGTAACAACTCATCAATCTGGTTTACACTTAATCTCATAACAGCTGTCTGCTCATCAATACGTCCTTCTTTTAACATGTCAATCGCCATATTAACAGCTGCTAAACCAGTACGTTTACCTGTGCGGCATTGTAACATATATAATTTACCATCTTGGATAGTAAACTCAATGTCAAGCATGTCTTTATAGAAGTCCTCAAGAATTGTACGAATATCGCAAAGCTCTTTGTATGTCTCTGGCATGAGCTCTTGCATTGAATGCATATTCTTATTCTTCTCGTTCTTTGTGTCATCGTTCAATGGGTTTGGTGTTCTGATACCAGCAACAACGTCTTCACCTTGTGCGTTAATCAACCATTCACCATAGAATTTGTTGTCTCCAGTGGCTGGGTCACGTGTGAATGCAACGCCTGTAGCTGAGTTCTCACCCATATTGCCGAATACCATTGCTTGAACGTTAACAGCAGTACCCCAGTCTTCAGGAATACCTTCGATTCTTCTATATGATACAGCTTTCTTACCGTTCCAGCTCTTGAAAACAGCCTTAATACCACCTTCTAATTGAAGTTGTGCATCATCTGGGAAATCTGTTCCTAAAACTCTCTTGATAGTCGCCTTGAAAGTCTCTGAAAGTGTCTTAAGCTCTTCAGCAGTAATGTCAGTGTCTGATTTGTATCCTCTTTCTTCTTTGAATTCTTCAAGCATCTCATCTAAAATCTTGCGAATTCCTTTACCTTCTGCAGGCTCTTTGTCTTCCGCTTTTTCCATCACAACGTCAGCATACATCATAATAAGACGACGATATGAGTCATATACGAATCTAGGATTGTTGGTCTTCTTGATCAATCCAGGAATGGTACTTGAACATAATCCAATATTTAAAACAGTATCCATCATACCTGGCATCGATTGACGAGCTCCAGAACGACATGAAACTAATAATGGATTCTCAGGATCACCATACTTCATTCCCATAATGTCTTCCATATTCTTAATACCTTCTTGAACTTCTTCCATAAGTCCTTCCGGTAATTGGCAATTATTTGCATAATATGCTGTACAACACTCAGTTGTTATAGTTAAACCTGCTGGAACAGGTAATCCTAACAAACACATTTCTGCTAAGTTAGCACCCTTTCCACCCAATAGGTTCTTCATCGTGGAATTTCCTTCAGCCTTACGATTGCCAAAAGAATAGACATACTTTGTTTTTCCCATTTTATTAATTTTTATGAATATTTTGTTATCTTTGTCCTAAATTATATTTAGCATCATAAATAGCTTGCAAATTTAGTGAATTATTTGCTTTAAAAAAAGCTATTACCAAAAAAAATATTATTTTTTTTATTTCTTTGGAACATTTTTTGTACTAACTGGTTTTAATCTTAAATAATTTGTTATGTCATCTTTAATAGCTATTGCGGCAGTAATCTTTATCGTATATTTCTTGTTTAGAAATGTAAATAAAAACCAAAATCCATCAAACTCTAATAAAAATAATGAACCGAAACCAAATTATCAGAGACACAGAGGTCGTAATTATGGAAAATGGATAGGAGGGGGACTTGGATGGGCTTTCGGCGGTCCTCTTGGTGCTATCATAGGTTTTGCATTAGGTTCTGCCTTTGGAAAGAATTCCAATACAGAAGAATATATCGGCGGTACAACTCAACAACGTGACTTTAACGTCAGTCTCTTAGTTCTTTCCGCTGCTGTGATGAAAGCTGATGGTTCTGTGAAGAAATCGGAATTGGATTACGTAAAACGTTTCTTTTTAACAAATTTCGGTCAAGAACGTGCCGAGAAATATATCTTGATGCTCCGTGAAATACTGAAGCAAGATATTCAGATTTACGAAGTTAGCCAGCAGGTCGGTCGTTTTATGGATTATTCCTCAAAATTACAACTCTTGCATTATTTGTTCGGAATTGCTTCTGCAGATGGTACTACTCACGAAAATGAAGTCGATGTGATTTCAGTCATTTCAAAATATATGGGAATTTCAAGTTCCGATTTCCAATCTATTAAAGCTATGTTCGTGCAACAAGTCGATAGTGCATATAAAATTCTCGGCATCGACGCTAACGCTACTGACGATGAAGTCAAGAAGGCTTATCGCGAAATGGCTAAAAAATATCATCCTGACAAAGTGGCTTATCTCGGCGAAGATGTCAGAAAATCGGCTGAACAGAAACTTCAGGAAGTCAACGAAGCTTACGATAAGATCAGAAAGCAAAGAGGTTTTTAATAGTACAGACGTCATATTGTGGCGTCTATTTTTATTTATATAACCTCCAATTTACACCAAGACAAAACCTGCTGTCTCTCATTGGGTAGTGTGGCGTAGTGAAATATCTGTTGTCACTTGTCAACGAATACATGTTCGTGTATTGAACAAATATGTTTGCTCTCTTGATCTTAAATGTCACACATAAATCAATGTATGGGTAATTCCCAACTTTAACTTCATTTTGCAAATAAAATGTCCTTAATGCAGGCATATAAGCATCAGCATAATATTCAGTAAAATAATTAATTACAATACTCGGTTGAACCGATGAAATGTTCTTAACAATCGGTAGCGTATATCCTAATTTTATTTTTCCATGAAAACTGGGTATATGTATAATATCATCATTATCTGTGCTTTGTAATGACGCAAATCCAATAAACTCAAATCTATTTAATTTTAGATTAAAAGTTGAATATAATGACCAAATGTTAATTGTACCATCATGTTGTGATGGCTTTGCATCATAATTAAAATAAATATAATCGTTTATTGTAGTCTGTTCTATCCCAATATTAAAGGATTTTAACTCGTATGATGCCTTAAGTAAAAGTGATTGCGATGGCTTAAAATTATTGTCCCAACGGAAATTATTAGAATAATAATACTCTTCAAACCAATCCTCCGATTGCCTGTTTATATTAATGTCAAAAAGAATTGATCCAAAATTCTTATTCTTTGTGCCAATATACTGCTTCCATTGTCCTGAAATAAAGAAATCTCCTGCATGATAACCGTTCGTAATGAGTTGACCGCTACCGCTTATTCTAGTAGATCTAAACAAATTTATTATGATTCCAGCATTAGCACTCAAACTGTTGTACGTATTCTTGTTAAATCGTTCCTTTGTGATAAAATCAGTGTATCCCGAATGATATGTATAATCATGTTCCAAACCAAATGTCAAATAAAATGGAATATCTTGATCATATTTTTTATAACCTAAAGTGTTCCAATATACTACATTCTTTATATTATGGAAATATATACTATCGAAGGTTTTTGTTGAATCTAAAATGGGATCATACATCTTGTAGAAAGAAGATAATGGCTGCTTATCTTCATATATAGATCTATTCTGCTGATATTCAAAATGATAGTTGATTCTTCCTATGTCGATCTTACGTTTTCTGTAACTACTGTCTTCTGAAATTTCCACATTTTGACTCAATATATTAAAATATTGATCTATGGCAAATCCTGATACTTTTATTAAATTGCTGGCATTACTGAGATTCACGTCAATAACAGACCTGTCTGTCTCTAAATTATTAATAAAAATCGAGTCGTATTTTATGCCTCCATTTTCTTGTACATCAATTTTATTATTGTAATAATATCCGCTGATACCATATCTTTCATCCTTTGTATAATATCTTAAATTTGTATTAAAAAAAGAATTCTGCATTTTGCTTCTTTTATAAGCACCTGGTGAGAAATCCAGATCATAATTTAAAGTTATAAAAAATCTTGGCAAAAATTCGCGGCAGAATAAAACTTCAAGATGTTGTTCCTTTTTGTCTCCCATCATATAGGTAATGTCTGTAAATGGTTGATAGATAATAGGAAAAGTAATATTGTCTCCATTCATTATATATGATGAAAATGAATTTACCTCAGTATTAAATCCTAAATTGATAGGGTAGGAGAAGGACATGTTTTTATTAGCCATGCCCGAATTGCTTAAAGTCTGATACGTTGAAAATGCCTTTTCAAGAGGCTCATAATATGATGCCATTATAGTGGTCGTATCCCATGAATATATATTTCCTAATGTCAGATTTTCAAGTTTCTGATTAAAATACCTTACGTTTGTAGAGTCGATATTTAGAGTATCATTGTTATATGAAATTGATTTTGATGTCATTGTGTAATGACAAAAAAATAAAATGAATGATATTAATAATCTCAGAATTTTCATAACGCAAAAATACTGATTTTAATTGAATGTTTGTGGTAATTTGATTAAAAAGTTTGAGAATAGAGTAGGGTATATTAAAACAAAAAAGTGTGGACAAAATTAAACATTTGAGCGAAGGTGTGGTATAACCTTAAACTAATGAATAACTTCACCACACTTAACCATATAACAGTCAAGCATGACTTGTACTGAACATCCTTGTTTATATTGAAAACACCACTTTTCGCTCAGGATGAATATAAAACAAATCTATATTAACCAAATATTTCTCTGCAAAGATATAATTTTTTGTTTAATTACTTGTAAAAAATTATTATTTTTTTTAATAAAAAATAAATTTGATAAATCATTGAGTACCAATACTTTTGAATAGATGAAAAATTCTATTCTACATTTTTATGTAAATTAATAATGAAATTCATTTAAATTATGACATTATTATCGCATAAAAGAAGATATTTATGTATAAGTAAGAAGTAGATTAGCTCTATACTGACATAAATTTTACTACTGATATGGCTATGGCATGATCCTCCGTACAGATACCCGCGATACGTGGAGATAAAAAAACAAAAAGAGGCACCTTTACTTGGCGCCTCTCTCGTTATGGGGTGGCAACTACCTACTTTCCCACAACTCTCGTGCAGTATCATCGGCGCTACAAGGGCTTAACTTCTCTGTTCGGAATGGGAAGAGGTGGACCCTGTGCTTTCG
>SUWT01000095.1 GCA_015061335.1 Lentimicrobiaceae bacterium
CTCTTCCGATCTATAGTAGTGTTCGCCATCACAATGTCGATAGTGATATTGCGCTCATGGAAAGCCGCTAATGAAAACCCGAACGTTTCGATTAACAATTAACAATTATGTGAATATAAAAACATTATATATTCTCGCAAAGGCGCAAAGTACGCAAAGGATAAGCATTAAATTATCGCTTTTCTCAGCGTCTTTGCGAGAACTAAAGAGATAGCGATATTTGTTTATGGAAATCCGCGGATGAAAATCAGGTGAAAGTAATTCAGTTAGAAATTATGAGATTGTGGATTTTTAATATTTGTGGTAAGAGCATTTCATTACCATCATTGTTGATGATGAAATCTGATTTCGCAATTTTTTTTTCTTCATCCCATTGAAGCCGCATTCTTGACCTTACGTTTTCTTCATTGCAATTGTCACGCAGCATTGCTCGCTTTAATTTTATATCCTCAGGTGCTGAAACGAATATTATCTTGTCGAATTGGGTATCAAATTGTTTTTCAAAAAGTATAGCAGATTCAAATAAGACGTAATTAGACGCTTGCTTCTTACACCATTCGTCGAAAGTCTTGTTCAGTTGTGGATATAAAACAGATTCAATGAATTGTAAAGCCTTGGTGTTTTTAAAAAGATGATATGATAGAAGTTTTTTGTTAAGACTTCCATCCTGAAAATAAACCTCGTCTTTGAAATAATTTAATATCTGTTCTTTTATTTCCGGTAGAAAATATAACTTCTTGGTTTCTTCATCCGAATGGAATGTACTTATTCCTAATTGATTAAAAATCTTACAGACTAAACTTTTACCACTTCCAATGTTGCCGGTGATTCCTATACGATTAATTTTCATCTTCTTCAATGATAATATATTCAAGTTGTTTTGGCTCAATACTTGTTATCTTCGTATTATTGGGATAATCAATAAGATATATAGGAATAAGATTATTATCAGAATTAATGTCAGCACTATCTATGATAATGTTGAAGTGATTCTCATTGATTATACTATAATCTGTTAATGATACTATATATTTTACTTTTACTTTGTCGGGAAACAAACGTAAATTGAGTTTAGAATTATTCTTGACGGGAACATTAACAACGGCTTCAGTGTATTTTTCAACTTCAATCTTAATGTTCGCGGTCTTAGTATCGCTATTGAGCAGATTTTCAAAGTGAATAGGAACTTCAATATCTATACTTGAATTGACGTTTTTTAGGCTTACCTTATCGGTGTATATTACATCTATATCTTTTATGATGTTTTCCGGCCCGTATAATGTTATGGAATCGGGTTCGATTTGTATCTTTCCGTGTCTGTTATATTGTTTGTCGTAAGTGATGTCGATATTAGCTGAAAGCTTAACTCTTTTTGAATCAAGTTTTTGCATGTTTAAGAACAGTTTGTTTTCATTTAAGGAAACTTCCTGAGATTCCATCTTTAGGAGGTTGGCGATTCTTTCTTTAACATAATAACTGCCTACAGAATAGGTGCCTTCGCTTTCTTTATGCAAAGGCACCTCTTCTAATGATATATCGACTTTTCGTTTCGAGATACGTTTGAAATAATAGTTTAAAAGATCAAAACCATTTGCCGATAATGTTACATTCAATGTCTGTGATTCAGCTCCATCTGTTATTATTAATTCCGATGGAGGATTATTAAAATTGACACAAAGAGGCTCTGTTACTGTGTAATTAGCTGATAATTTTATAATTAGCCATAATAACGCAGCAAAAGCTATAAAGAAAAATGCGCCACTTAATTGACTTAGTGCGAATGATTCATCCTTTCTTCTTTGTATCATAATAATAAATTATGCACCACCTACTTGACTAGCGCTCGGAATGATTGCTGATTTCTCGAACTCAATCTTGCAATTGTGATCAACGCTGATAACAACAGTGTGTTCTTTGACTTCTTCTACTTTACCATGAATACCACCGATGGTAACGATTTTGTCGCCTTTCTGTAGATTATCACGGAATTTCTGTTGTTCCTTGGCTTTCTTGTTTTGTGGGCGAATGAAGAATAACCAGAAAATGACAAAGATTAATACTATCATCAAAAGTCCAGACCATGATGATCCCTGTGCACCTTGTGCAGCTGCTTGAAGCATAAACATGTTAAGAATATTCATCTCTTTTTATTTAAAATGTGTTAATATTTTCTACTTGAGCCTTTATGCGTAAGATCGTTTCAGATGGATTTGTATTTGCTTTCACGACAAGTCTTTTATTTTGAAATCCATTATGTCCTTTGCTATCATATGTAATAGTGATCTTACCTTCATCACCTGGCTTAATCGGTTCCTTGGGAAACTCAGGAGAGGTACATCCACAAGTTTTTTCAACAGCTGTTATAAGTAATGGAGCGTCTCCTGTATTCTTGAACTTGAACGAATAACTAAGTTGTTCTCCTTCTAGGATCTTTCCAAAATTATGTTCATAATTTTCAAACTCTATCTTTGGCAATTTGGTACTTTTGTTGTTTGAATCTGCCGAACTTGGATTATTGACTAAATTTGCACTAATCTTAGAATCATTTGTTTCGCATGACACTAAAAACGATAATAATATTATTGATAAGAACAGTCTTTTCATTTTTTTTATTTTTAAACAAATAATTATTTATAATGTTTTGTTATCTGCCACTGCCAAATATTCTTACCGAACCTTGATAACGATGATTATTCTTTTCTCCTATACACTCCAAAACGTAGAAATAAACTCCGTCAGGCAACTTGCCTCCGTCCCAATCATTGTTGTAATCACTTGATTTATAAACTATTCTGCCCCAACGATTGAAAATCGTCAGAGAAGTCCTAATATAATAATCTCTCAGAGGATTGAATGATTCATATTCGTATGATCTTCTTTCTTCTTCTTCATTTTCCTCATCACTGCTGCCAGAATCATCATTGTCGATAATGAAATAATCGTTGATGCCATCACCATTAGGAGTGAAAATGTTAGGTATCTTTAATTTTACAGGAAGAACTATAATATCTTTGGAGAATGTCGTGTCGCAACCATACTCTGCTGATTTAACAGTTAATTCTACTCTGAAGGGACTTCCTTCCTTTGATTCCTGATGATATGTATTTGTAGGATTTTCTAATATGGAAGTGTTGCTAATCTCACTAGGATTGTCTGGATTGTTGAAAAAAGCCCACGACCACGAGTTGTATTCTATGGAATCAATATCGCCTTCAAAACCGAATGTCACATAAGGATTTTGTATGTAAGCAGTGTCCTTGGGTTTGGATGTTATTTCTATCATCGGGTTAGGATATGCCTTTGGAGTGAAATTGGCTGTCTGAAGACAACTGTCTCCTTTTGCGGTAACACCAATGACATCAACATAATACTCCTTCCATGCTTTCAAACCTATTGCTTCCTGTGGATTGCTCGGATTGGTCCATACATTCTCACCGGTATTGCTGCCCCATGTATATGTGAAACTCTCAAAATTACCGCCTGACGCTGTCGCTATGACCTTGGCGTTCTGCCCATTCTCCGCTTCGTTATTACTACATGTGAGTTGGGTCTGTTCAAATTCAATGACAAAACGATCCATAACGCTAAATACAATTTCATCACTGCATTCTTCTTGTGTAGAATTATTTATGACCTCAACACTATATCTCACTCCATCCTCCTTGATACTGTCAGTAAGATAAAAATCAGTCTGATCCTCTAAAATAATTCCGTTTTTCTTCCATTGATAAGAATAATTGACATTGGCGTCAACACTCATTGTTATCTCCTGTCCATAACATACAGGCATACTTACCCATTCGTCAATTTTAATCTCACAATTCATCTGGGCTTTGAGTAATAATGTATTGACAATCAGTATTAAAAGACTGAATAAACGAATTATATTACTCCTTCTACTGCTTAAATTCATCTTGAATATACCTATTTTTTGCAAAAATAATAATTTTTTACATAAATAATGTAATTATCCTTCTTTTATTGTTACAATAATTAAATTTAAATACATTTTATATGAATTTAACCTCTTTAATCTGATCACTTTAATAATATGACAAATTGACATATTAATTTTGTTAATATGCCAAAATGACATAAATTATTGGTTGGATATAATTTTGATAAAGATATGAAACAACAGAAAGGATGAAAACAATGAAAAACAATCAACAAAAAGAACAAAGTTACGAATTCTTAAATCGTTATGCTCGTAATCTCAACGATTTAGCATCATCAGGAAAACTAGATCCCGTCATTGGACGCGATGATGAAATCAGGAGAGTATTACAAATCTTGTCTCGTAGAACCAAAAACAATCCTATTTTAATAGGTGAGCCTGGAGTTGGAAAAACGGCAATTGCTGAAGGTCTTGCTCAAAGAATTGTAAGTGGCGATGTTCCTGAAAATCTGAAGACTAAAAAAGTATATTCTCTTGATATGGGAGCTCTTATCGCAGGAGCGAAATATCAAGGTGAATTCGAAGAGCGTCTGAAAAATGTCGTTAAGGAAGTTGTTGAAAGTGAAGGGGAGATAGTTCTTTTCATAGACGAGATTCATACTCTTGTCGGTGCAGGTGCATCTTCAGGAGCCATGGACGCAGCTAATATCTTGAAACCTGCTCTTGCTCGTGGAGAGCTACAAGCCGTAGGAGCAACGACATTGAATGAATATCAAAAGTATTTTGAGAAGGATAAGGCTCTTGAACGTAGGTTTCAGATTGTTATGGTCGATGAACCTTCCGAGGAATCTGCCATATCTATTTTAAGAGGACTTAAAGAGAAATATGAAAACCATCATCAGGTTAGAATACTCGATGAAGCAATAGTCGCTGCGGTTGACCTCTCTATTCGATATATATCAAACAGATTCTTGCCCGATAAAGCTATTGATTTAATCGATGAAGCTGCTTCTCGTTTAAGACTGCAAATAAATTCATTACCTGAAGAACTCGAGAATATTCAACGTAAAATACGTCAACTGGAGATTGAACGAGAAGCGATAAAACGAGAAAACGACAAAAAGAAAATCGATGAATTGTCTCAAATTCTTTCCGAATTGAACAAAGAACGTGAAAAGATAAAATCACGATGGGATTCTGAACGTGCTTATATTGAAAAAATCCAGAATGAGAAGAAAAATATAGAACGTTATCGTTATCAGGCTGAGACTGCTGAACGTGACGGTAATTATGGTTTGGTCGCTGAACTGCGTTACGGAAAGATACCTGATGCGGAGAGAAATATTGAGATCGCAAAAGATGAATTGAAGAAAGTACAAGGCGATCATCCTCTTATCGATGAGGTCGTTAATGCTGAAGATATTGCGGAAATCGTTTCTCGCTGGACAGGAATTCCTGTTAATAAAATGTTGCAAAGTGAACGTCAAAAACTTCTGAACCTTGAGAAAGAACTGCATAAACGTGTGGTAGGTCAAGACGAAGCTATAGTAGCAGTCTCGGATGCTATTCGTAGGAGCAGGGCAGGACTTCAAGATTCGCATCGACCTATAGGTTCGTTTATTTTTCTGGGGACGACAGGTGTAGGTAAGACGGAACTCGCCAAGGCTCTCGCGGAATTTCTCTTCGATGATGAGAATAACATGGTGCGTATCGATATGTCGGAATATCAGGAGCGACATTCCGTCTCACGTCTGATAGGAGCGCCTCCAGGATATGTCGGCTACGATGAAAGCGGTCAGCTGACAGAGGCAGTACGTCGTAAGCCATATTCGGTAGTCCTTTTAGATGAGATAGAAAAAGCACATCAAGATGTATATAATATTCTGCTTCAGATTCTTGACGATGGCAGATTGACCGACAACAAAGGCCGTCTCGTGGATTTCAAGAATACAATCATAATCATGACGTCAAACATAGGAGCGATGGCGATACAGGAGATGATTAGTAAGAACACAGATGCTGACACTGACTTTGACGAGATGAGAAATAAGGTGATGGAGATTTTGCGTCAGTTCATGAAACCCGAGTTCTTGAATCGTATTGACGATATCATTATGTTTACGCCTTTGTCTAAAGAGCAGATTATCAATGTTGTTGCAATGCAGTTCCATTCTTTGAAGAAGATGCTGAAGAAAAACGATATTGAGATTGAGATGACAACGGAAGCCATGAGGCATATAGCAGAGACGAGTTACGATGTACGCTATGGAGCGCGTCCTGTGAAACGCATGATGCAACGAGAACTGATTAACGATCTGTCGAAGATGATACTGTCAGATAAAGTCAATAAGGAGAAACCTATTATAGTAGATTATGACGGAAATGAAATCGTTTTTAGGAATTGACAATTAACAGCTTACAGTTAACAATTGAGGTAGAGACGCGTCAATGTATCATGCAAAATAAGAAAGAACATTGATGCGTCTCATGAATTTGGATTATTGTGAATATCTCTCGCAAGGGCGCAGAGCGTCGCAAAGATTATTTCAACTTATGCAAAATAAACTCTCTAATTGGTGTATTTTCGTGTCCTTTCGTGGACATACAAAGAGGCTGTCTAACAAGTTTAGACAGTCTTTTTTTTTGTATAATTATGTAATGTTGCCAAAGACAGTTTGGCGATAAGCTTGTAAATAAATGACAGTTAATGATATGGATATACTTTGATGGAA
>SUWT01000013.1 GCA_015061335.1 Lentimicrobiaceae bacterium
CGCATTTTGGAATGCTCTGACAAAATCTCAGAACCCTCATGGAAAAATCTTCAAATATGTTAATAATCCAGAGTTTTGCTCATAAAAAAAGAAACTGCCTAACTTTTTGTTGTTAGACAGCCTCTTTATTGTCAAGATTTAGAATCTTATGCTTCAGCTTCTGTTGTTTCTTCTGCTGGAGTTTCTTCTGTAGCTGCTTCTGCATTTTCTGCTGCTTCAGCTGCTGCAGCTTCTGCTCTTTTCTTTGCTAACTCAGCGATACGTGCTTCATTAACTTTAGCTTCAGCTTCTAATCTTTCTTTTTGGATAGCTCTTTTTTGTTCTGCTTTAGCTTTCACTTCTTCAGCTGCCTTAGCTTCTTTCTCTTTCATCCAGTTTTGGAATTTTACTTCTGCTTGTTCAGCTGTCATAGCGCCTTTCTTAACGCCAATTAATAAGTGTTTCTTTAACAAAACGCCTTTTTGTGAGAGGATTGAACGTACTGTGTCTGTTGGTTGAGCACCTTTGTTTAACCAATCTAAAGCTTTGTCAAAGTTGAGGCTGATTTGAGCTGGTTGTGCTACAGGATTGTAGGTACCAATTTTTTCAATGAAACGACCATCACGTGGTGCGCGAGCGTCGGCAATTACAATATGATAAAATGGTTGACCTTTTTTACCATGTCTTTGTAATCTCATTTTTGCTGACATAATTCCTTCTTTTTAAATGATTTATAAATAAAATTATTTAACCTAAACCTACCCGAGGTTTGCGGGTGCAAAAATAATAATTATTTCTTTACGAAAAACACCTTCTGAAAAATATTTTTTATCAAAATCAAATGTTTTTCAACGCATTGCCTGATAACCTATATGTCGTCCATTCGTCCATAGGAACCGCACCAAACGACTTATAGAACTTAATTGAAGGTTCATTCCAGTTCAAACAGACCCATTCGTAGCGCTTACAGCCTCTTTCATTGGCTAATCTTCCTAAATATTGGAATAATGCTTTGCCATAACCTTTGCCTCTCTTCTCAGGAATTACGAATAAATCTTCCAGATAAAGTCCCTTCTTTCCCATAAAAGTGGAAAAATTGTGAAAAAATAATGCAAATCCAACAGGAACATCGTCCTCACAGGCAAAAATGACTTCTGCTTCTTTCTTGACAAAAACTGAATCGTAAATTGTGGATTCGTCACAAATCACCTCGTCTAATAATTTCTCGTATTCTGCAATTTTTTTTATAAAGTCTAGAACCAAGCCTGCTTCATGAGGTTCTGCGAAACGTATTTTTAATTCACTCATAATCAATTAATTTTTAATTCATCAATAAAAATCCATGCTGGATAACCATAACCGGAATGTCCTTCCGGACACATAAATGGCTCTATAACAACGTTTATAAATCTTGCATTCGTCTTTGCAAAATCGATACTGAAATTCATAACGCCATCTTCTGCGATAGTCTCGATAGGAAATTCTTGATAATGTATCTCTTCATATTCTTTACCATCATCAGAAACCAAAATCTTCACTGATCTGGCATTGAAGATCCAATCGCCTTTTGTGAGATTGCAGTTGAATCTTAAATTGCTTATTTCTTGGTTTTCAAGCAAGTCAATTGTTGCATCTAAATTCTCACCGAAGAAAGCAATCCAACGTCCTGTCTTGTAATTCTTACCTCCAGAAAGTCCATCGACTAATGTCTGTGCTCCTTCAAAACGATAGTTCTCGTGTGGCTGATTTTTCAGAGTTATAGGTTTCATCGACGACTTGCTGAGCTCGATGTCGGTTCTGAATTCTTTGCCGACACTTGTTTTTCTCTTAACAATAGCTCTTAAGTTAGCGCTTTCTGTAAGTTTCAAAGCTTCAGTATATTTAGTTCCGTTTGTCAAAGGATCTGTTCCGTCTAATGTATATAAGATATCGCCTTCACCGAACTTCGACATTGTTACGTCAATGCATTTTGCTTCTACATTTGGAACTATATCAACATCGATGTCGAAAATATGTTTTGCGTAGTTCCAACCTTTAAGGTCGTATAATTGAACCATTTTATAAGCACGATTGCGGAAGTCTTCGTAATTTTTCTGTTCAGGCAAAACCCATTGTACTTCTGTCAAAGCGTCCATTCTTGGCAATACTCTGTAAAATACAGTGTTCATGTCTTTGATGTACTCAACCCAGAGGTTTGCTTGTGGTCCTAAGATATGTTTTGCTTCTTCTTCAGTTAATTCTGATGGAATTGGTTCGAATTCATAGACTCTGTTTACCGGGATATAACCACCTATTGCGATTGGTTCGTCGTCGGTGTTATCTGTCTGATAATAATCGAAGTAGAGGTGGGAGCAAGGAGTCATGATGACATCGTGATGTTGTTTCGCACCTTCTTTACCACCGTCGATGCTTCTCCAGCTCATGACAGTTACATTTGGTCCGAGACCGCCTTCGAGGATTTCGTCCCATCCGATGACTTTACGTCCGTGTGATTCAACGAATTTCTCCATTCTTGTCATTACGTAGCTTTGGAGATAATTCTCTGCTGTGAAATGCTCATCGTCTTTAAATCCTAATTCTTTGATCTTGGCTTGACATTTCGGACATTGTTCCCAACGAGTCTTAGGACATTCGTCGCCGCCGATGTGAATGTATTCACCTGGGAATATGTCCATAATTTCTGTCAGGACATCTTCCAAGAAACGCATCGCATCTTCATTACCGGCGCATATAACATCTTCTGAAACGCCCCATTGACGCCAAACTTCGTATGGACCGCCAGTACAACCGAATTCCGGATATGTAGCCAAAGCCGCCAATTGATGTCCTGGTAAGTCAATTTCCGGAATCATTGTGATATGACGTTCTTCGGCATATTTTACTAAATCACGAAGTTCGTCTTGTGTGTAGAAACCGCCGTAACGTATTGTATCGTAAGTCTCTGTCTTGCCGATTTTTGTCCCTGAACGCCATGCGCCTACTTTTGTCAATTCCGGATATTTTTTGATTTCCACGCGCCATCCTTGGTCGTCGGTGAGATGGATATGGAACTTATTCATGTTATGCAATGCCATCACATCGATGAATTCCTTTATGGAGTCGAGGTCGAAGATATGTCGGCTCACATCTAACATCATACCTCTGTAAGCGAAGCGAGGATAGTCGTAGATTTCACCTGCCGGCATACTTATATTTTCACCTTTCGCATCAAAAGGGAGACTCTTTCTTAAAGTCTGAATGCCATAAAAAACACTTTGAGCATTACTTCCGATAATGTGTATATTATCCTTATTTACAATAATTTTATAAGAATCATCATTGGTAAATATATTTGGATCTACAACTAAATTAATTGCATTATTCTTTGATTCGTTTGCCTCTTCCACTTTCAATGAATATCCTAAAATCTCTTCAAGATATTCAGATAAAAAGTTTGCCTCTTTTATCAATTCTGATTGTGAACTCGGATAAGTGATAGAGATTTTCTTGGAAAGGACGAATGGAGTCTCTGTACTTTCGGTAATAGTTTTTGGTAGTGGAATTACTCTGTAATCAGCTTGTTTTAAATCAATGGAGCATGATATTAAAGTCATTGCGATAATACCTGCAGTGATAATTTTTCTTAATCTCATTAATTTATAGTTTTATTGAACAAAATTTCAGTTTGCGAAATTAAGAAAATGCTTTTAATTATGCTAATATTTTTTTTATTTTTACACCCAAATTTCTATTATGAAGAAGAATGATGCATTTAAATTTTTTATAAGACTTTTATGTTTTGCGTTTTTGATAATATTCATCACAACTTGTAAGTCGGAACAAGAATCTATTAAGAGTAAAGGTGTAGATTATATATTTGAGAATCATCTGGATAATACATCTTATTTTGTCAAGATAGATTCTCTTGATGATTCGAGAGCTGAAGGAAGATTATATATCATTGATGATGATCTTACTATGATAGCTAAACCAATTTCAATCATTTTTCATAAAAGGAAATGTTATGTTGAACTATCAGAAAATGAGAGATATACTTTAAAGTTTAATACAAAGAGTAATGATGTCATTACTGGAAAGTTTACGAAAAAAGGAGAGACTTACAAGGGCACTTTTACTCTTTATCCCTACAATATCGATGACTATCAATTTTATGAATCTAAAAGATATAAAGAAGAAATTTTTGATGTGGAAATAATATCAGATGTTAAATATGCGAATGTGAAAGGTCATTGGATGTCTATACCAGATGATACATTAGATGTAGGGCATATAGTTAAAATGGGGCTTTTTAACGCATTGAAAAAGAAGGATTTGGAACTTGATATGGATATATATTTACCCAAAAACGACACCCTTTCAAAAAGACCTTTGATAATGCTTATTCATGGCGGTGCATTTTTTATTGGTGATAAAGCTTCTGAATCTTATAAAAAATGGGGAACTCATTATGCTTCATTGGGATATGTATGTGTATCAATAAATTACAGAATGGGATTTCGGGCGACTTCAAAGGCGATAGAAAGAACTGCGTATCAAGCCACCCAGGATGCTCATGCGGCGATGAGATATCTAATATCTAAAAAAGATATTTATCGCATTGATCCTGATTGTCTCTTTGTTGGCGGAGCTAGTGCTGGTAGTATAACGGCTTTGAATCTGGCGTTTATGCGTAATGAAAATAGACCGAAATCTTCTTATTCTAGTTTTTTGTATGAAGATCTTGGTGATCTTGAAACATCAGGAAATGATATTTATAACAAATTTAAAATCAAAGCTGTAGCTAATATGTGGGGTACGGTCTCTGATTTAAATATGTTGAATAATTCCAATGCCTCTATCATTTCATTTCATGGTGATGCTGATGTTGTTCTGCCATATGGTTATGGCTATCCTTTTAGAGCCATAGGTGAGTTCAAGAAAGTCTTTTTCGATGAGATGTATGGTTCTTCTTATATACATCAAAAAGCAAATGAACTGGGGATACGTTCTAAGCTGCATACTTTCCATGGTGAGGGTCACGCATTGCATTTGGATGAAAATCGTAAATTGAATAAGAATTTCTATTTTATTCAGGATGAGATAGCAGATTTCTTTTATGATGAATTAATATCTAATTCTATATGTATAAGCCAAGATACATTTGATTCTCAGTTGTTTATTATAGATACAACAGATGTAGCCATTTCAGATTGGAACGTCATAGGAGGTGTGCTGATTGAGCAATCAAAAGGTAAAGTTAGAGCATCCTGGTTTGATGATGAGTTGCATAAAGAACTTAGAGTATCTGGTTATTATAGAAATGGTACAAGTTTTGAAGATGTTTATACAATTAAATCCGTACAATAATAATGAAGATAATTCACACAAGTGATTGGCATATAGGTCAAACCTTACATCAATTTTCTCGTGATAATGAGCATCAGTTTTTCTTTAATCAATTGAAAAATATTATATTAGAGGAAAAACCCGATGCTTTGTTGATTTCGGGTGATGTTTTTCATTCTGCGACGCCTACTATTCAAGCTCAGAAACTATATTATCATTCATTGATAGAATTTTCTCGCCTTGATCCGGATATGCAAATTATTGTAACTGCTGGTAATCATGATTCTCCTTCGAGATTGGAGGCTCCTCGTGAGCTTTGGTCTGCATTTAATGTTACTGTTATAGGTAATTTGGATTTTTATAAAGATGATAAAAAACATGAACTAAGTTACGACGCTTCGAAGATTCAAATTCCTATTAAAAGAAATGACAGAATTATCGCTTGGGTGTTGGCGGTTCCGTTCTTAAATGCCGGAAATTATCCTTCTCTGGAAGTCGATGATAGCTATTCGAACAGGGTCTTCTCTTTTTACACAGACTTAAAGGAAAACTTAAAATCAAATCTGCAATATATTGATAACCATCCGATAATTGCGATGGGTCATTTTATGTTGAATGGTATAAATAATAATGCTAACATTTTGATTGGTGGACTTGAATCTGTCGATTCGAATGACATTTCTATTATGCAGGATATTGATTATTGGGCTTTGGGACATGTACATCATCCTCAGTTTGTCGCTAATAATGTCAGATATTCAGGATCTCCATTTGCATTAACATTTAATGAGATTTATCAACATTCTGTAACTGTCGTTGAGATTGAAAGTCATAATGTAGAGGTTAGAATTAGAGATATAGAGCCTTTGATCCAAATTATCGACTTCCCTTCTAAACCGCACTCTTACAATGATGCTGTCTCCATCGAGGAACTTATTGATAAAATACCAGAAATACTTGATAATGAATGTTATGTAAGACTTCATCTTAAATCAGAAATGTCTCTTTCTAGTGCTACTAACGCAAGAATAATGGAAATGTTTGAGGGTAAGAAGGCAAAATATTGTGGTGTGCAGGTGTATCTTCCATTAATTGAAGATGAGAAGTCGGCAAATTCAATTAGAACATTAGATGAATTTAAAGCAATATCTCCGTTTGAATTGGGTTGCTCGGTCTATAAAAAGAAAAATAATACCGATATGCCAGACGAAATGAAAGTTTTGTTTAAAGAGGTTTGTGATGAAAATACGAGCAAACATTGACGCGTCTATGAAATTATATTTTATTGATTATGAAAATTGAAAAAATTATAATACAAAACCTTAACTCCATAGAGGATGCAGAGATAAACTTCACCAATGGTGTCTTGGAGAAAGAACCGCTTTTTTTAATCTGCGGAGAAACGGGCTCTGGCAAAACAACCATTTTAGACGCTATAACATTGGCTTTATATGACAAAGCATCTCGTTATGAGAATGTTAAGAATAATGAGAAGACAGAAAATGGAAATAATAGCACTAAAAATACCACCAATATTTTGAGGAAAGGAAAAAACGATGGGAAAGCCGAGCTGCATTTCTCTGTTAAAAACACTCATTATATTGCAACATGGTTAGTACATAAAACAAAATCAAATACTTATACTACATCTAACAGACGAAAGCTGGAAGTTGTAGATGATGGAATCAAGATAGTGTTATCTACAAAAATTGAAGAAGTTAATAAAAAAATCGAGGAACTGATTGGGCTTACATACGATCAGTTTATTCGTTCTGTTATGCTTGCGCAAGGTGAATTCAGTACCTTTCTGAAGTCAAAGAGAAATGAGCAGTCTGAAATATTGGAAATGCTTACAGGGACTGAAGTTTATTCAAAGATTGCCGATGCCGTAAAAACAAGAAAAGGTGAGGCTTTTTATAAGAAAAAAGAAGCGGAAACTTTATGTAATAGCTTGAAAGATAAACTATTGTCTGAAGAAGAAGTGGAGGAACTTAATTATAGCCAGAAGCTATTGTCGCAAAATATAAGTCTGAAAGAGAATGAGTTGAAAAAGATCGAATCGTCGATTTCATGGATTAAAAGGAACAATGAATTAAGGAAAGAATACGATGATATTAAAGCTTTGTACGACAAGGTTATGGAACAGATAAATTCGCAGCAATACAAAGATAATCAATCTGTTGTTGATGATTACTTCAAGACTTCTAAGGAGAGAGAGTCCCTTAAAGAACTTTTGCGTCTTGAATCTGAATTGTTGAAGATCAATAAAAATCAGGATGATGACGTGCGTGCTTTTTTGAATCTTAATGATTCTCTGCAGAAAGAAAAGGATAATAGAGAAAAACTGATACTTCAAATTGATGATGTAAGGGATTGGATTGAAAATCATAAGGATAACAAACTTGTTTCTGATAATCTTAATCTGATTGTTGGTCTTCTGAATGAATTGTGCCAGATTTCTAATCTGTTGCTTTCAAAAGATAAGGAGTTGTTTGAAAATGAGTCTGAGAAAAAGGCGACGGCATCTCAATTGCAGTCCCTTTCTCAATCTTTTGAAGAACTTAAGAAGTCAAAGCAAAAGGCTGAGATTAATCTTGAAAACTTACTTGAAGAGTTCGATTCTGATGAGTATAAGAAGCTGATAGAGGAACAGCAGAAGTTGAATGACGATAGAAAATCTTACTCAGAGAGAAATGCCAAATTAAATACTGTAAAAACAGTTTTAGAACAATATTTGGAATTAGGTAGAAATATTGAAAATGAAAAGATTAAATGTAATAACCTAAAGTTTTCATTTAATCAGAAAAATGATGCTCTCTTACTCGCTAAATCGGCTTTTGAGACAAAAGATACGGAGTTTCAGAAGCAAAAGAATATGGTTGAGGATTGGGCGAAAGAGTATCGTTTGAAGTTGAAGGAAGGCGAACCTTGTCCTGTCTGCGGAAGTAGAGAACATTATTACAAAGATGAGAATATTGTCCATACTTTATTCACAAGTATCGAAAATGAATGGAGCAATTCTAAAGATTCATTTGAAAAAGCGAAAGATGATCTGAATAAAACCGAAGCTGAGTTAAATGCTGTCATAAGAAATATTGACGCTGAAGAGAAACGTTTGGAATTATTGTTAAATAATCTTAATAAACTTTGTAATAATAATCCTGTTTTTGAAATAGAGCGCATCGATGTTAATATTCTGAAGTACAATAATTTGATTCTGAATATTGATAAAAGAATAGCTGAAATTAATGCTATGTTGAATAATATAGCAATAGCAAAGAAGAAAATTGATGAAGCCCAGAACAACAAGAGACAGATTGATGATAAATACATTTCAGTTGAGAAATCGCTTATTTCAAAACAAAATGAATATCAACAGATTGAATTATCTTTGAATACGATTAAGACAGTGATTCAAGAGCAAAGGATTAAATTTGATGAAAAAGAAATCGCTGTAAATGAATATGTTAAGATTGACAATTGGAAACAATTATTTTTAAGTTCATCAGATGGATTCATAAATCATATCAAGGTAATATCGTCTGAATGGCAAGGAAAGCTTGAATTGCTTAATAATATTGAAAAGCAAATAATTAATCTTGATAATATTATAGAGCAGTGTGAGAAATATGTTTCTATCACCTTGCCATTAATCAATTATGATAGAAATTTCGCTTTTGAAAGCTCCATTACACCATTGCAAAGTTTAATTCCTTTGTATTCTGCTGTTTATGAAAAGATTAAGGAAAGATTGACGGAAAAGAACAGGATAGAGGGAAACTTGAATTCTGTTAAAAAAGATATAGATGTATTTATTGACAATAATGTTAATATAGATTTTGAAAGATTGAAATATTTATCAGAAATAAATGATATTCAATATCTTGTACAGAAAAATAAGACCTTGGATGATGAATCTATCAAATGTAAAAATACATTGGCAATAAAGTCTGAAGAAATTGATTCTCATAATAATAATGAATCAAAACCTGCCGATGACCTAAATCTTGAAGAATTGCAATTGAGTTTGATTTCTTTGACAAATGAAAAGAAAAGGGAAGAAGAAACACTTTCTGAAGTGAAAATGAAATTGGCACTTAACGCACAAAACTCAGCTGATTCTCTTGATTATCACAAAGATTTGGAGGAAAAAGAAAGAGTTTATCATCTATGGGAACAACTTGCGAAGGCAATAGGCACAACTGATGGAGATAATTTCCGTGATGTTGCTCAAGCATATACGATGGGAATTTTGTTAGAAAGAGCGAATTATTATTTAAAGCAAATATGCACTCGATACCTATTGTCATCATATCCTGATTCGCTTGCAATTATGGTTCAAGATATGGAAATGGGTGGAGAATTACGTTCAGCTAGCTCCTTGTCAGGAGGAGAAACTTTCTTGGTTTCCTTGTCTTTGGCATTAGGTTTGACTTCACTTAATGATGAGAATTTTAATATTGATATGCTTTTCATTGATGAAGGTTTTGGAACTCTTGACAACGAGTCACTTGATATGGTGATGAATACTTTGGAAAATCTTCATTGTCTTGGCAGAAAAGTTGGAATTATATCTCATGTAGATACTTTAAAAGAAAGAATACCTGCTCAGATTCAACTTGTTAGAGAAGGCAAATCGGCAAGTAGGGTTGAAATAATTAGGAATTAGGAATTAGGAATTGGGAATGATGGTAGAGACGCGTCAATGTAACCTGCAAATAGAAAAACATTGACACGTCTTAGGAATTAGGAATAAACGTCAATGTAACCTGCAAATAAAACAAACATTGACACGTCTCAAAAAAAATAAAATAATATGACTTATTTATTCTTTATAATCGGATTTGTAATTGGCTCTTTATTAGTCGGTTTTATCTTAAAATCAAAGAACAGCAGTCTTAAAACACAAATTGATTTCATGAAAGAACAGGAAATCAAAAATGATGAGTTCAGAAACAAGCAGTTTGAGATTCAGATAAATGCATTGAAATCGGAGTTGCAGAACACTACGGAAAGATTGTTGGCGCAAAGAGAAGAATCTTTGGTGAGAGCCAATAATGTTCAGTTAGATGCGGTTCTCAATCCTTTGAAGAACGAGATTGAAGGAATGCGCAAGTCGATGACAGACAACATCAAAACGACTTCAGAAAACAAGGCGAGTCTGGAGAAAGCGATAGAAGAGCTTATGAAACGTACGCAAGATATTGGTAATGACGCTAATAATCTTGCCAAAGCATTGAAAAACGAAACAAAGACGCAAGGCAATTGGGGTGAGTTGATCTTAGAAAACATACTTGAGAAATCGGGACTGACAGAAGGCGAGCATTATGAAAAGCAGACGACTCTGAAAGATTCATGCGGGAATATGCTTTTCCATGACGAGACGGGCAAACGCCTGATTCCTGATGTCGTCATTCATTATCCTGACAATAAAGATGTCGTTATAGATTCAAAAGTCTCTCTGACGGCATTTGTCGATTACTGTAATGCGTGCAATGAAAATGAAAAATCGTTGGCGTTAAAGCGACATCTTCAAAGCATGAGAGCGCATTATAAGGAATTGCAGAAGAAGAACTACGCATCATATATCAAAGCACCGCGTGTGAGTTTGGATTACGTAATTATGTTTGTTCCTAATGAATCGGCTATGCAACTTGCTATTTATGAAGATAATAGTCTTTGGCGTGAGGCTTTTGAGAATGGAGTTTTCATCACGAGCGAACAGAATCTGCTTGCGTTGTTGAGAATGATACAACTCGCTTGGACGCAGGTGAGACAGGCACGTAACCAGCAGGAGATTTTTGAAGCGGTGCAGAAACTCTTGGACAGAGTTAATGAATTCATGAAACGTTACGAAGACTTGGGCAAGAAGATAGAAAGTCTGCAAGGCAGTTATGACTCGGTAAAGAACAAGTTATATGATGGCAATCAAAGCGTTGTGAAAGCAGCGAATAAGATTGTTGGAATGGCTGGAATTAGGATTGATGGTAGAGACGCGTCAATGTAACCTGCAAATAAAACAAACATTGATACGTCTAAAGAAATCCCTCAAAGACTTATTCAATGAGGGATTTGTTTTCTTTATATGACGTTGCTACCATATTCTTTAATTCAAGCCTAACATCTTATATCCCATGGCGTTCAGCTCTACTGCCATTCCCATAAGATACATCTGATGAAGACTTTCCATATATGCTTCCAAGGCTTCTTTGGTTCCAGGTTCCACGTCTTCTTTACGTAATATAGTATTGGTTATTGAAGCACATTCTGCAACAATCTCCGTCATTTTCTTACAACCTTCTTCGTCAAGTTTAAGAACGTCTTCAAGAATATATTCGTCCATCTCGTCGAAGCCGCGTTTGTCACGGATTCCTTCGTATAACGACAAAGGATTTAAGGCTCCGTATATCTCCCAGTCTTCGTCCCAGAATTTTGCCATCGCCATTCCTAAGAACATAACCCAACCTAAGGAGACCATAGGATATTCGTTAAATTCTCTCACGCCGTCAGGAAGATAAGCGTGTAACATATCCTGCCATCTCTCTTCAACATCAGGGCAGATGGGGAAACGCTCGCCAACGACATTCTCCTGCCTTAGATATTGCAATAATATTTGTTTTAGTTTATCGCCGTAGTTGTTCATGATGAAATATTAATTGTTATTGTTTTTTATCAATTTGTTATATAACGCCAATCTTTTTATTTTGTTTTGTGATGAGGAGTGTTTGGATAAAGTGTTATGAGCATATAATGTGAATATTTTACAAAGTTACGAAATAATGCTAAAGTAAAGGAAAAATATCAAAATAATTATGAAATTTTATTTCCCACAAAGATCTTTAAAGAAGTTTTAACAAATCGTTGCCAACATTTATGTCATTACTTTGTTTTTCAATCAACATTTAAAAACAAATGCTATGAAAAAGACTATTTTATTATTTGGATTATTTATCCTATCATTACCTTTGATTTTTACAAGCTGTAATGATGATGACTTCTCAGATGAAGTGATAATAACTGATAATGTCATTACCTTAGGCAATGCTATTTCTCCGATTACGTCTGTTTATAGTAAAACCGAAAACGACGATACTTTCATTATTGTCAACACCAATGCGATGCAGCTTATTTTGGAATTAGACAACAAACAAAGTATCCCGACAGGAAACATGCCGCTTACGCTCAACGGCGATTACAGTGGAGAGATAACGATGATTTGGTCGGGAGTGGAATATCTTCTTACGGGAGATCTAAGCATCTCATTATCAGGTGATGTTTATACTATAGTGGCTTCAGGGAACGCCGCCTTGGATTATTACACCTTTATGCCGTTCAATTTGTATTACAAAGGAAAAGTCACTTCCACTAACTAAGGATTTTTCATATACAATTTTTGAGACGTATCGATTATATATTGATTATATTTATGTGTAATTGATACGTCTTTGTTTTTTAGCCTTCATATTATTTCAAAAAAGAGACGCCATAATATTGACGTCTCTACCGAAAGCTAACAGCTTATTGCTGACAGCTATTTTATTATTCCACTGGAATGTCTTTATTAACATTCTTCGATCCTACTAAAGCGTAGAACAACAAGAAAGCGAGACCTGCTGCTACTACCCAGTAACTTACTAAATAGTTGCCGCTTAAGTCAACGACAAAGTTTTGTACGAATGGCAAGATGCCGCCGCCGCAAACCAATGCCATGAAGATACCTGATGCTTTTTCTGTGTATTTGCCAAGACCTTCAACAGCTAAGTTGAAGATGCCGCCCCACATGACTGATGTGCAGAGACCACATAATACTAACAATGCTGCATTGACCGGAACTTCTGCTATACCAAAACCTTCTGTGCCTTTGAATACAGGAAGTCCGACAACTGTTGATGGGTTTAAGAATATTGCCAGGACAACGAAAATCAAACCGATGCCTGATACTGTTGTCAACATTGTTTTTGCAGAAACCTTAGCACCTAATGCTGCACCGGCTAAACGACCTACAAGCATTAAGAACCAGTATGTTGCTGTTACTGTGCCGGCAATAGCTTCTGCTCCTGTTGCAACATTCAATCCGCCGTTTTGTAACCATTTTTGTAAAACATTAGGGATACCGACTTCAACACCGACATAGATGAAAATCGCTACTGCTCCTAAAATGAAGTGACGGAATGACATTGGACCATATTGTGATTTTTCGTCTTTTTCAATTTTCTGAACAGGATTTTCAGGAATATCTGTCAAGAATATTACTACAAATGCTAATGCAAAGATACCTAAAGCGATAAACATCAATGGGAATACGTCGCTGATGACAGCATTCTTGATACCGTTAGGAATTAAAACACCTGTTAAGAAGATACATGCTGTACCCATCAATGAGTTGAAAGAACCACCAACTTGAATGAGTTGGTTGCCTTTGTTACCGCCGCCGCCGAGTTTGTTAAGCATAGGGTTGACAACGATGTTCAACATACACATTGAGAAACCAGCGATGAATGCGCCGAGAAGATAGATGCCGAAAGCTGTGTTGCTGTCGATCAATCCTGAAAGTGTTTGGATGCCAACGCCGACGAAACCTACTGTAACAGCTGCCAATGCGGTTTTCTTATAACCGTATTTTTGTAACATGTTACCTGCTGGGATTCCCATCACTGCGTAAGCGATGAAGTTAGCCAAAACGCCTAATGTTCCCATCCAGTTTGCTACGCTAAATTGATTCTTTAAAATGTCACCCATCGGTGATGCTAAGTTGGTGACGAATGAAATCATACCGAACAAAAGAATCATCACGATGATTGCTAAGAAATTACCTTTTTTCTTTTCCATTGTTTTATTTTTTTATAATGTTGAAAATTTAAATTTGATTACTTCTTTATATTCTTCTCCTGGACGTAAGACTACCTTAGGGAAGTTGGTTTTGTTTGGAGAGTCGGGGAGTGCCTGACATTCCATCGCCACGCCTTCATAGTCTTCGTAGCTCTTGCCGCATTTACCTTCCGGGCAGCCGCTTAGCCAGTTGCCTGTGTAAATTTGAAGTCCTGGCTGTGTGGTGAACACATCGACTTTGATACCTGAAGCATCGTTGCTTAATGTAGCGGCTTGGCGTATCACACCTTTATTATAATTGTCGAGAACCCAGCAGCTGTCGTAGCCTTTGCCGTTGACCAAAGCAGGGAAGTCGGCTTTGATGTCACGACCGATGAGTTTAGTCTCGGTGAAATCCATTGGAGTTTCTTTAACAGTAGCGATCTCGCCTGTTGTAATCAACTCGTCTGTCGCAGGAAGATAGTTCTGAGCATAAATCTTAAGATTATGATCTAAGATATTGCCGTTGCCTTCGCCTTTGAGATTGAAATAGACGTGGTTGGTTAGATTCACTATTGTAGGTTCGTTGCTTTCGGCTCTTAATGTGAGAGTGAGTTCGTTATCGTCGCTCCAGTGATATTCTGCTTTAGCGAGGAGCTCTCCGGGATAACCGCATTCTCCGTCTTCAGAGAAATATGTAAATTCCACATTGCCGTTATCGTTTATCTCTCCGCACCATAATTGATTTGCGAAGCCGTCGTTACCTCCGTGAAGGTGATGTTTGCCGTCGCCAGTATTGAGTACCAACTGATATTGTTTTTCGTCGATGCTGAACTTGCCTTCGCATATTCTGTTGGAGAAACGTCCCGGTACCTTACCTGCGCATGGTCCGTCGCCGATATATGATTTTAAATCTTTATAACCGAGAACTACGTCGGTCATTTTTCCTTCTTTGTCCGGAACTACGATGGAAACGATGCCGGCACCGATGTTACATAATGTCACTGTCGCGCCATTAGCGTTGGTAATTTTATAAACATAGATAGCACCGCCATCTTCCAATGTTCCGTGTTCTATTCTTTCGATGTTCATAGTTTTATTAGTTTAATGTTTAAAGTTTAAGGTTTAGAGTAGTTTAAAGTCTATAAGATTAAAGTGATAAGTTTATTTTAGACCTTAAACATTAAGCCTTAAACCTTAAACCAAATTATTTCCATAAAACATTAGGATAAACTCCTCTGTCAACTAAATTCTGAATCTTAGCTACTACATCAGGTTTGTCTTCTTTGTAAGTCACGCCAAACCAGACGGCGTCGCTTGACAAGACTTTCAGTTTTGCTTCGCCGCTGTTGATGAGTTTGTTGACCATCAATGGAATGAAGAACTCAGCCTTGATGTTGGTCTTTGCCTGTGTATCCAAGAATTCTTTGAAACCTTCTGTTGAATGTGTGAAGAAGTCGGGAGTGAAACCGAAGAAGTTCATTGAAACTAAAGTCTCTAAGTCGAGTGGGTGAGAGCCTTCTTCATCGGTATAAGCTGCGCCGTCTTCTGTCTTTGCTATCGAAGTACGCTCGACGATAGTCTGTAAATAATGGTTTTCGTCCTGAGTGCAGACGCCTCTTGAAACAGTTCCGAATTCTGATAATGTGTTTCTCAATTTATAAGCCACCATGCTGTATGCACCGTTTTTACCTTCGCATTCGGTGAGATATTTTGCCATCACTTCGTAAGCCTCTTTGCCGTAGAAATCGTCGGCATTGATTACAGCGAAAGGCTCTTTAATGACATCAGCTGCCATCAAAACAGCGTGGCATGTTCCCCAAGGTTTCACTCTGCCTTCCGGTAAAGAATAACCTTCAGGAAGACATTCCAATCCTTGATAAACATATTCTACAGGTATTCCGAAACGTTCTGTGTTGTTTACTTTTTCAAATGCTTCAGCGAAGTCTTTACGAATGACGAAAACGACTTTGCCGAAACCGGCTCTTTTTGCATCGAAGATTGAATAATCCAAGATAGCTTCGTTGTTAGGACCAACGCCGTCCATTTGCTTCAAGGCTCCGTAACGAGAACCCATTCCAGCTGCTAATACTAATAATGTTGGTTTCATTGTTTTATTTTATTTGTCAACGGACAACAGACAACAGTCAACAGTCTTTGTCCAATTTCTATTGTTAATCTGTTTGGCATTGGGCTATGAGCTGTGAGTCGTGAGCTTTTGTCATGCTCATTGCTCGATGCTCATGGCTCAAAGTAAGTTGATTTTCATTGATGTAATTAATACATCTCTACAATTCCTAATTCCTAACTCCTAATTCCTAATTCCTAACTCCTAATTATTTGATACGTCTCGCTCCATCAGAAATCACTACATCATAAACCTTAGGCTCGCGATTGAACTTGGCGAGATATTCTTTCTTTGCTGTAGCGATGAAGTCGTCGTATAATTCTTCTTTAACTAAGTTGATGGTACAACCGCCGAAGCCGCCGCCCATGACGCGAGAACCGGTGACGCCGCATTTTTTGGCTACGTCGTTCAAGAAATCTAACTCTTCGCAGCTCACTTCATATTCTTTGCTCATGCCGTAGTGAGTGCCGAACATTCTGTCGCCAACAGTTTCATAGTCGCCTTTCTCCAAAGCATCGCATACGTCGAGGACGCGTTGTTTCTCGCCGATGACATAAACAGCACGTTTGTAGTCTTCTTCAGAGATTTCAGCTTTCACCTCGTCTAACATTTCCATTGTGGCGTCGCTGAGATAATTCACTTCTTGATGTTTTGCCTTGATATGAGCGCAGGCGTTTTCGCACGACTCGCGACGTTTGTTATATGCCGATGATGCCAACTCGTGTTTTACGACAGTGTCCAAGAGAACGACTTTATAACCTTCAGGATTGAATGGAAAATATTCAAATTCCATGGTAGCGCAGTTGAGGCGCATGAGATGACCTTTCTTTCCGAATACAGAAGCGAACTGATCCATGATGCCGCATTTCACTCCGCAGTAGTTATGTTCTGTAGATTGACCTATTCTTGCTAATTCAAAGCGGTCGATGTTGAGATTAAAAATTTCATTCAAGGCATTGGCGAAAGTGCTTTCCAAGGCGGCTGATGACGACATGCCGGCACCGAGAGGAACATCGCCTACGAAAACAGTGTCGAAGCCTTTAGGTTCGAAGCCGCGTTTCTTCATCTCGCGACAGACACCGAAGATATAACGAGCCCATGACTCTTGAGGAGCGTCTTCTTCGTTCATACCAAACTCAACTTGTCCTTCATAATCTACTGAGTAAGCACGGACTTTATCTGTTCCATTTGGATTGATAGCTGCGTATATTCCTTTGTCGATAGCACCTGGAAATACGAAACCGCCGTTATAGTCGGTATGCTCGCCAATGAGATTTACACGACCAGGGGAGGTGTAAACCATATAGTTATCGCCAAATAATGACTTAAATTTTTCTTCTATGATTCTTGTATCCATGATGATTAGGTTTTTTATTTCAAAAATTCCACAAATTTATTTAATCCTCAAAAGTACGAAATTTTATTTTACGAATGACACCTTATATTAATAAAATTTGAATGAAAGAAGACTACAATGTCGGTTACTACAAAATCGAGAGCATTGCGCCAACGGGCATTAGATGAATATCTGCAGAGTGGTGGATTAATGTATCACACACGCAAACTATATGGGAAATCGCTAACAACTTACTCGACAAAATCGTCAGAACGTTTGCTCAGCAAGAAAAGTTACGCAGCTGATATGGCTTTTATCTCTGATAGAGAGGATGTGGTGACATCACAAAATTTAGGATGGAGACTGGAGAATGTGGTTCTGCTCGAATTGGCTTTGTAAACCACATTATTATGTGAAATAGAAGGTTTATTTTTTATTCGCAAACTAAATATATCAGCTGTATTTTTTCTTACCTTTGTAAAAAATCGTAAATAAGCATTAATATGAAAAAATCATTATTCTGCATATTGATAATCAGTATATTATTGTCTTGCACTAACATCAGCAATCACATTCCTGCTGCGATAGAACCTATTCCTTCTCAACAGCAAATCGAGTGGCAAAAACTTGAAACTTACGCCTTTATCCATTTTGGTTTAAATACTTACAACGACCTTGAATGGGGCTACGGCAACACTCCGGCTTCTACCTTTAACCCGACAAACCTCGACTGCGAACAATGGGTCGCGACTTTGAAACAATGTGGCATGAAAGGCGTGATTCTTACGGCGAAACATCACGACGGATTCTGCCTCTGGCAAACAAAGACTACCGATTACAGCATCGCTAACTCTCCTTATAAAAACGGTAATGGCGATATGGTGAAAGAGCTCTCCGACGCCTGCAAAAAACATGGTCTTAAATTCGGTCTTTATCTCTCGCCTTGGGATAGAAACAATGCGGAATATGGTCGTGAGGATTATGTGGAGACTTACCACAAACAAATCGACGAACTTACAAGCAATTACGGTGAGTTGTTTGAGTTCTGGTTTGATGGCGCTAATGGCGGCAACGGATATTACGGCGGAACAAATGAATCGCGTTCCATCGACGCAAGAAAATATTACGATTATGAACGTGCCCGCGACACTATATTGAAACGTCATCCTGATGCCATGATTTTCGGAGGTACTTGCCAGACAATACGTTGGGTCGGTAACGAACAGGGCTGGGCTGGCGATACGGATTGGTGTATGATAAATCCGGGATTGTCCGACAACACAAAACATCTCAACCACGGTTCTGAAAACGGAACTCATTGGATTCCTGCTGAAGTCGATGTCTCTATCCGCCCGGGTTGGTTTTATCACAAAAGAGAAGATCATCAGGTGAAGTCGCTCGCACATCTCACTGATATTTACTACCGTAGCGTTGGGCATAACGCAAATCTCCTTCTTAATTTCCCTATCAGTCTCGACGGAAAAATTCCTGCTTTAGATTCTTTGAGAGCGATGGAATGGCATGACGTCATCAACAACGATTTCAAAGAAAATCTCTTAAAAGACGCTAAGATAAAAGTCGATAACGAAAGAGGAAATAAGTTTAAGGCTGAGAATGTAACTGATGACAATTGGGACACATATTGGGCAACGGAAGACGATTATAACTTCGGAACTATCTCATTTACTTTTGATAAGCCTGTGAAGATGAATAGGGTAGTGCTTCAGGAATATATCCCGCTCGGACAAAGAGTCAAGGATTTTTATATGGAAGGAGAACTCGATGGCAAGTGGTTCAAGATTAACGCTTTCGATACTTTATCGACAATAGGTTATAAACGAATCGTTCGTTTCAATACAGTAGAACTTGATAAGTTGATAATTTATTTTGAGGAAAGTCGCGGTCCATTATGTATCAATAACATAGAAGCATATTGCGCGCCAATACTTCTGACCGAACCGACAATTTTCCGTAATTATGAAAATATCGTGACAATAGAATCTTCCGACAAAGACGCAGAAGTCTATTACACAATCGACGGAACTAAACCTGATGAAAATTCTTTAAGATACGAAAAGCCATTTACATATAATAATAAAGGTGTCGTCAAGGCAATTGCATACGATCCTATTTCAAAGAAAACGAGCGATGTGGCGATGAAGGAATTGGATTTGCCGAAGGAATATTATAAAACATCATCGAACAGTAGGATATTTGACGGTAATACTAATTCTGTGATTTATCTTAATATTGATGAGCCAATTATAATTACATTTAATGAAAAACAAAACATCTCGGGATTCAGATACACTCCTAATCAAGCTCGCGATGCTTCAGGACATATAGTCGATTATGAATTATATGTTGATGGAAAATTGATTATGAAATCATCTTTCGGAAATATCAAAAACAATCCGATAGAGCAAGTTGTTAAGTTTGAAAGTATCAAAGGAAAAGAAGTGAAATTCATTCCAAAGAGCAATACTGATAATGCGAAGAATTGCTGTATAGCTGAATTTTCGGTAATAGCTGATTAATTAGGAATTAGGAATTAGGAATTAGGAATTAATATTTTGTCAAATATCTCGTGTGTCTTTAATCTGCCATTGACAATGCAAACGCATTCTACGACTGCTTTTACACAAAGTTTCTCATCCTCGGCACGATAAATGTCTTGCTGAAAAATATATCTTATACCTTCTTTCTTAACATTTAATCTGCTATAAAACATATCACCGCCTTTCAACGATGTCTTGTATTCTAATACTATACGCGCTACTACCGGAACAATACCTTGCTCTTGTAAAGTGGAAAATTTTATTCCCCTGGATTCTAAAAATTCATGACGCGTATGCTCCGTATAATGCTGATAATTAGCATTATTAACAATACCTTGCGAATCACATTCGTAATCACGAACCTTCATCTTCAATTCATATATATAATCAGTTTTCATAAAAATTAATATATTCTCTCATCAAAAAAAACTAACGATTCATTTAAATTAAAATATTCTCTTATTTTCTCGCTCTTAAGAAGCTCTTCTTTTTTAAAAGATAATAATTCTTTCCCCTTGGAAATCATCCAAATATCATCGGTATATCTCAATAATAGTTCTAAATCGTGCGAACTGAAAATTATTGTGGTATTACGCTCCTTTGAAAGTTTTCTCATGATGGAGAACAATTCAATCTTACTTGGATAGTCAATAAATGCTGTAGGTTCGTCCATAAAAATTATGGGCGTTTTCTGTGCTATCGTTTTTGCGATCATAACCTTTTGTTTTTCACCATCACTTAATGCATTGAAATATCTGTCTTTCAAATGAATAATATTCACTATCTCAAGTGATTCTTTAATTATGTTATTATCTTCATCGGTAATTCTTCCAAAGAAATCTGTATATGGAGAACGACCGCTGGCAACTACGTCATACACTTTTAAAAACATATCATCTGGTCGTTCTGTCAAAACTAAACCGATCATCGTTGATTTTTCCTTTGATGTATATGACGATAATTCTCTGTTATACAGCTTTATACTTCCACCTATGGGTTTGATATTTGCAGTAAGAGTTTTAAAAAGTGTGGATTTTCCTGCTCCATTAGGACCTATCAATGCTATCAAATCTCCTGAGTTTAAACTGACATTAATCGGCGGCAAAATAACATTGTCTTTATAACCTATGAGTAAATCTTTTGTTTTTAAAACTTCCATATCATTAAATATCAAATATTTATCTATCGTCTTCTTAAAATAACCCAAATAACAATAGGAGCTCCTATAAACGCTGTTACCGCATTGATAGGTAGATTTCCTTCAAAACCCGGAACTCTGGCAACCAAATTACATAATAGACTAACCGTCATGCCTATTACCATAGTTCCTGGTATCAGAATTCTGTGGTCACTGGTCTTAAATATAAATCTTGTTAGATGTGGAATCGCTAATCCTAAAAATGCTATAGGTCCACAATATGCTGTAACAATTGCTGTTAAATATCCAGAGATAAGTATGATAATAATATTGTTTCTTTTTATATTAACCCCTAAATTCTCGGCGTAAAAATCACCTAATATCATTATATTCAAGCTTTTAGCTAAAAATAAACTGGCAAAGAGTACCGGCAATATCGAGATGGTATAAAAAGACAATTTGCTGATTCCTACCGAAGAAAATGTTCCCATTCCCCATATCACAAAAGCATGAATGTCATCTTTGATACTGAAAAATTTTAGAATATCAGTCATGGAGCCCGCCAAATATGAAATCATTAAACCTATTATTATTAATGTTGTCATGTTTTTTATTTTACTGCTGAAACCTAGTATAAGCATTAGCACTGAGGTCGCTCCTAAAAATGCCGCTAAACTAACTCCGATATTTGACCAAAATCCTAATGATGATAATGCATTTCCTCCTAAAATGCCTGTAAATAAGATGGTTATGGCTACTCCCAAACCTGCTCCACTACTGATACCTAACATCGAAGGATCCGCAAGTGGATTCCTGAATAATGTCTGCATCAAAAGTCCTGCTACTGATAATGCAGCTCCCGACAATAGTGCCGTAATAGCCTGAGGTAACCTATAATTAAATACTATGGTCGATACCGTTGAATTATATTCCGGTTCAAAAAAAATTGAAAATAATTCTTTAAAAGGAATGAGAACCGAGCCAATAAACAAATTAAGAATAAATAATACTATTCCTATAAATATTATTAAAGATAATTTACTGATATATACTATTTTAGATTTCATTACTTAATTAATCGCTTGAAGTATTTTGGAACGTAATTCTCCCACTCATCTTTTAACAATTCCGGATGAAAATGATATATAAAATCTGCCAAAAGAATATCTGGCTCATACTGTGAGTGCTCAAAATATCCACAGTCTCTGACATCACAAACTAATAATTGTCTTTCTTTAAATGCTTTAAACAATGGATATAACTCATTCTCTTCAGCTAATCTCTCGTATGTGAAAGGAACGTCATACGAATTAATTACTCTCCAATAATCAGCTTGCTGAGCCTTTAGAAGAACACTTTCTGCATCTATATGTAAGCTCCCTGTTGATTTGTTATCTTTCCAGATATAATCAGCTCCTGCATCTTTAAAGATTTGGGCTATATAACTGTTACCTCCTGGTACATACCATTGATTTTCAAATGGTAAATCGGAAAAAACACTAGGCTTGTCTTCTGTCTCCAAACATAAATTAGAGAGTGTCTCATATCTTCTTGCCACTTCGTTAAACCATTCCTCTGTTTCATTCTCCTTTCCACATAACAATCCCACAACCTTCATCCATTCAGCACGTCCTAGTGGATGACTCTCAAGATAATCAGGAAATGGAAGCATTATAGATCCACTTAATTCTCCTAAATTTGAATAATCAACAGTAGAATAGGGGGTGTATAAAATTATATCAGTCTGTAAATGAATTACTTTCTCAGTATCAACCTGATTTGAAGTCCCTAAATCTAATATCTTTCCCTCTGAAATTAAATTTAAAATCTCATCATTTTCAGTATAATCGCTTTCCAAAACCCCTTTTATTATATCAATTTCTCCGAGCTTCTGAAAAATAGACCATTGCGTGGAAGAAAAAGCTATTGCTGACTTTATAGGTGTTCTTATAATCGGCTTTTCTTCTAATTCTTTGGGAATCACTATGCTATCATTAAACAGATAAAAGTCGGACTTTTGGGAAACTGAATTGGCGATCACTATCTTATAGCCTGAATTATACGAATATAATTCAAAATTCTTTGCATAACAAACCAAATTCAAAGCGTTTTTGTCATTCTTATCTTTATTCTCTACCTTTGATTGATTGTTACAGGAAAAAAGAATGTATGTTATTGATAATAAGATTATTATAAATCTATACATGATTATTTATACTCTTCGATGATTACTTTTAGGCATTCTTCACAAAGACAATCTTCATATCTTGTTCTTAGAAATTCTCTTGCATTCTCAGATAGCATATATCTCGAACACCAACACTCTGAACTATGATGACATTCAAAAGTTCTACCACATTTAGGACATGTCTTTGTCATTGCATGATTAATTTTTAGATTCAAACCTTTTTTTCGCTGTCAAAAATACAAAAAAGCTAGCTTTTTAAGATAAAAAATCAAAAAAAATAATTATCTTTGTAGTCTTAACTGTTAATTTTTTTCAAAAATGAAATTTTCCTTTTTTCATACTCCTAAACCGAGGAGTTTCAACTACATACCTAGATATTATAATCCTCAACAAGAGGCACTTGAAAAAAAGAAAGCGGCCATGGGACTTGACTCAAATTTATCAGAGCGGGAGAAACGTAGATTGAGAATCAGAACTGCTTATGGTTACGGCACCGATGACGATGAAAATAATACCAATAAATTTGGTTATAAAAGCATACGTCCGATAATCTTTCTCGGACTTATCGGATTTTTTGTATATGTGATTTTCGGAACGCCTCTGCTGGAAAACTTTTTTACAGCGTTTTTAAATATGGGTAAATAACATATAAAATAGCAAATATGTCCTTAGATATTATAAAATTGCTTCCCGATTCTGTTGCTAATCAAATAGCTGCAGGAGAAGTCATTCAGCGTCCAGCATCAGTGGTGAAAGAATTACTCGAAAATGCCCTTGATGCGGGTGCTACTCATATCGACTTGATTGTCAAAGATGCAGGAAGAACAATGATAACGGTCATTGATAACGGTTGCGGAATGTCAGAAACCGATGCTAGACTTTGTTTCGAACGTCATGCCACATCAAAAATCACCAAAGCTGAAGATCTTTTTGCTATTCGTACTATGGGATTCAGAGGCGAAGCTCTGGCAAGTATAGCTGCAGTAGCTCAAGTTGAACTTATGACACGCCGTAAAGAGGATGAACTGGGAACAAAGATTATTATCGAAGGATCTGTCGTTAAAGACCAATTGCCAAAACCTATGGCTGTGGGAACGAATTTTACAATTAAAAACCTGTTCTTTAACATTCCAGCACGCCGTAATTTCCTGAAATCTAATGAAGTGGAAATGCGACATATTACCGACGAATTCTTCAGAGTATCAATGATGAACCCCGATGTTTGCTTTACACTCACCAGTAACGATAAGGAAATTTTTCATCTTCACCAAGGTTCACTAAAACAAAGAATAGTCGCCCTCTACGGAAAAGACTATAACCAAAGATTGTTGCCTGTACAACAAGAAACAGAAACAACTATAATTAATGGGTTTATTGTAAAACCTGAATTCCTTAAAAAAACTAGAGGTGAACAATTTTTCTTTGTAAATAAAAGATTTATCAAACACTCTTATCTACATCATGCTATCGAAAATGCTTATCAGGAACTGATACCTAAGGATTGTTATCCAGGATACTTTATCGACATTGAAATTGATCCAAAAGAAATCGACATCAATATCCATCCGACTAAAACGGAAGTTAATTTCCAGGACGTAAAACTTATTTATGCAATCATTCATTCTGCAGTCAGAAAATCAATAGGTCAAAATAATCTGGCTCCTCTCATCGACTTCGACGTAAATCCTGGCTTGGAACTTGACTTCGGAGAGGCAAGCAAAATGAATCGACCTATAGTTGAACCTAAAATAGATTACGATCCGTCCTTTAACCCTTTTAAAATAAACCCTCAACGTCATAACCAAGGCAATTGGAGAATAATGTATGAGGATAATGTGGAAACTGTATCAAGTAACTTGAATAAAATCAGTAATATAGATGATGAATCTCTAATATGCAACGAAAATAAAAATCTTTATCTACAACTTCAGCAATCTTTCGTCGTCACAACAGTAAAATCAGGCTTGCTTATTGTTGACCAAAACCTCGCACATAAAAGAGTGCTCTACGAAAAATTTCTGAAAGAACTTGATAATACCACCGAAGCATCTCAACAAGAATTGTTTCCTCAGCATATATCATTGAACATCAATGATGCATCACTACTTAAAGAAATATTGCCTGAACTGGAAAAAATAGGTTTCCGAATTCAACAAATGAATAATACAACTTTCGTTATTAACGGAACACCAGCTGATAGTAAAAGTAATGATGCCGTATCACTATTAGAAAAGATTCTGGATATGTATAAAACAAATCTTACAGATCTTAAGTTAGATAGAAAAATAAATTTGGCACGTACTTTGGCAACACAATTAGCAATAAAATCAGGACAGCCACTGACAACAACCGAAATGCAGGACCTTATCGACAGACTCTTCGGTTGCGATGTGTCAGAAGTCTCTCCTGATGGTAAAAAAATATATATGATATTAAATGTTAATGAGTTAAAAACACGTTTGAACTAATTTTTTATGAGTGATTTTAGACCTAGCGGATTCTCTGTCTTACCTACAGTTGTCAAGAATTTACTGATATTGAACGTATTATTCTTCCTGGCAACTATCGCTACTGATGTAGTACTTCATATCGACCTTAAAGATTATCTTGGACTTCATTATATCGGAGCCTCTGATTTTCAACCATTTCAACTGGTTACATATATGTTTATGCATGGTAGCTTCGCTCATCTTTTCTTTAATATGTTTGCACTCTGGATGTTTGGTAATACTCTGGAAAATATCTGGGGTCCTAACAGATTCTTACTCTTTTATTTCGTATGCGGAATAGGCGCAGGTCTCACTCAGGAATTAGTACAGTATATTCAATATGTGACGACTTTGGAAGGTTATGACAGTGTCAGATTGGCAGCTAATCATGTCATATCAATGAATGAATATCTTAACATGATGACAACAGTGGGTGCCTCCGGTGCTGTTTACGGCATATTACTGGCTTTCGGAATGATGTTTCCTAACTCAACATTGTATATTTATTTCGCAATACCTATTAAAGCTAAATGGTTCGTTCTAATCTATGGCATAATAGAACTGTTCTCCGGATTCACATCTGTTGATAATGTCGCTCATTTCGCACATATAGGAGGCATGCTGTTTGGCCTTGTCCTAATACTTTACTGGAAGAAAAAAGGAAATTTATATTGATTATGAGACCATTCCAAATGAATATTTTAGACAGCCTAAAGTCTTTCTTCTTGCAAAAGACAGCTCTGTCAAGACTAATGCTTATTAATATCTCCATCTGGATTGTTTGCCTGTTTATAAGCGTGTTCACTTGGCTATTTAATCTTGGAGACATCTCATTCGTGACCAAACTCTTCGCCATACCTGCCGACATGACATCGCTAAGCCAGAAACCTTGGACTATATTCACTTATATGTTTCTTCAAGAAGAATTTTGGCATCTATTCTTTAATATGTTAATGCTTTATTACGGAGGACTAATATTCCTTCAATACCTTTCACAACGTCAATTATTATGGACATATATTGTAGGCGGAATATTAGGTGCTCTCTTTTTCGTAGGAGCTTTTAACTTCTTCCCTGTATTCGAAAATACAAAAAATATGGCTTTTGCACTCGGATCATCCGCTTCAGTACTCGCTATACTTGTAGCCGCAGCAACATACCAACCCGACTATAGAATCAACCTCTTCCTCCTTGGTACCGTGAAAATGAAATGGGTCGCTATAACGTTCGTTATCATAGATTTTCTAAGTATCTCTAATGGTAATGCCGGCGGACATATAGCTCACTTAGGCGGTGCGCTGTGGGGATTCTTATATGCTTTTATGTTGAAAAATAATTTCGACATCTACGACATCTTTAAACATAAACCTAAAATAAAAATTAAATCTAAAAAAACTGAAAACTTACATCAACGACCAAAATCAGATGAACAATATAATGCTGAACGAGCTAATAATCAAATGGAAATTGATAAAATTCTAGATAAAATATCTAAAAACGGCTATTCTAGCCTTAGTGATAATGAAAAGGAATTCTTATTCAGACAAAGTAAAAAATAATGAGCATCAATAAACACCAAATAGATAAAAAAAGAAATAAATCCTTCTTGAATATATTAGGTAAATTTCTTGTGAGTGCTATTGGTTTAGTCGCTTTCTTATCTGCTTTGTTGTGTGCAATTTGTCCATTTATCAATCCCTCAACATTTGTTTGGACTTCATTCTTTGGTTTGGCATTCTGGATTATATTAATAGCTAATATACTAGTTCTCATCATATTAATATCACTCAAAGCCCGGAGAACATTGTTAATTCCCATACTGGCTTTATTGCTGTCTATACCAGGATTTATTAAATCCTTTTCTTTTGGAGAAACATCAAATGAAAATGCAAGTATTAAAATCATGACATTTAATATCTCTAACTTCAGAGATATTAAAATACCTAGAAACACTCCATCACAAGTCGAAGATAAAATTATCAATATCATCAATAGTTGTAATCCCGACATAATATGTCTGCAGGAAAGTGGTAAAATAGATGATATTAAAGCTAAATCATTAGCAAAAAAAACAAATACAAATTACTTTAGCATTGATAACAAAAATTTGATATTGTCAAAATTTCCTCTAGAGAACATAGAATTTTTTGATGATGACAAATTTTATAATTTCGCAGATCTTCAGAAAGTCATCATAGATGATTCTACATGCTTCTTTCTGGTTAACTGTCATTTTAATTCCTTTAAGATTTCCAAAGAAGAAATAGAATATATCAATGATACAAAAAATCTGATAAAAGAATCTGATATTTACGGCAAATCCATAATATCCAAATTGAAAAACGGTTTTGAAAAAAGATCTGAAAGTACAAAACTCCTTTTGGAAAACATCCCTAAAGACCATAATCCCATAATAATCTGTGGTGATTTCAATGATACTCCATTGTCTTATACATATAACCAGATGAAAAATAATGGACTTAAAGATGCTTTTATCTCTACATCATTCGGTATTGGTAAAACATATTCTGGTTCACTTCCCTTACTGCGTATAGATTACTTCTGGCATAACAGTCTTATACAACCAATTGATTATAAGAGGATTAAACAAACAACATCTGATCATTATCCATTGTTAATGTCGTTCAATATACTTAAACAAGATGAACTTTAAATTAGTATCCGACTTTAAACCTACTGGCGACCAGCCTCAGGCAATAGAACAATTAAAAAAAGGTATCCTAAATGGTGATAAATACCAGACACTTCTTGGTGTGACAGGATCCGGAAAAACTTTTACTATTGCAGGAATGCTTGCTGAAGTAAATCGTCCCGCTCTGATACTAAGCCATAACAAAACCCTTGCCGCACAATTATATAGTGAGTTTAAACAATTTTTCCCTCATAATGCTGTAGAGTATTTTGTATCATATTATGATTATTATCAACCAGAAGCTTTTATTCCACAAACCAATACATATATTGAAAAAGATCTCTCTATCAATGATGAGATAGAAAAACTACGCCTTAGCGCTACATCTTCTTTACTTTCAGGAAGACGCGATATCATAGTGGTGTCTTCCGTATCTTGTATATACGGAATAGGAAATCCTGAAGACTTCGAAAATAACGTCATATATGTGGAATGTGGTAAAAGAATTGACAGAGACATTCTTTTGATGCAACTTTCTAATTCTCTCTATAGTCGTAATGACATTGAATTTACACACGGAAAATTTAGAGTTAAAGGTGATACTGTTGATGTGTTTCCTGCATATTCCGACATAGCATATAGAATAATTTTTTGGGATGATGAAATTGAAGAGTTGGAGTCTTTCGATCCTATCAGCGGAAACAGAATAGAAACTCTCTCTAGTCTGACCTTATTTCCTGCAAATATTTTCGTTACCTCTAAAGATAAAATCAAATCTGCCACAAACGAGATCCAACTTGATATGTTTAAGCAGCTTGATTATTATCGTGAAATTGGTAAAAACGAAGAGGCGAAAAGACTGGAAGATCGTGTTTCTCACGATGTTGAAATGATCAGAGAGTTAGGTTATTGCAGCGGTATTGAAAATTATTCCCGCTATTTTGACGGCAGAGAACCAGGAACACGACCCTTCTGCCTTATTGATTATTTCCCAGATGACTTCATAACGATAATCGATGAAAGCCACGTCACTGTACCTCAAATAAGAGGTATGTATGGAGGTGACAGATCTAGAAAACAAACATTGGTTGAATACGGATTCAGATTACCTTCCGCTTTAGATAATAGACCTCTTAAATTTGATGAGTTTGAAGCACTTACAGGACAAACTGTATATGTTAGCGCAACACCTGCTGATTACGAATTACAAAAATCTGAAGGCGTATATGTAGAACAACTGATACGCCCAACAGGATTACTCGACCCAATAATTGAAGTGCGTCCTTGTAAAAATCAAGTGGATGACCTTATCGATGAAATAAATAGGGTAGTGGAAAACTCTCAAAGAGTACTTGTAACTACTCTTACTAAAAGAATGGCCGAAGAGTTAACTCGTTATCTTAATAATCTCAATATCAAAACAAGATACATACACTCTGATGTCGATACATTGGAACGAATTGAAATTATGACAGGTCTAAGAAGCGGAGTGTTCGATGTGTTGGTAGGTGTAAACTTATTAAGAGAAGGTCTTGATCTTCCTGAAGTTCAACTTGTCGCCATAATGGATGCTGATAAAGAAGGATTTCTGCGCTCAGAAAGATCATTGACACAAACTGCAGGTAGAGCGGCACGTAACGCTGATAGCAAAGTAATAATGTATGCCGATAAAATCACAGACTCTATGCAAAAAACAATAGACGAAACTGCTCGTAGAAGAGAAATACAAACTGATTATAATATAAAACACGGTATTACACCTAAAACTATCATAAAATCTATAGACACATCTCTTACGAAAACACTTGGTAAACAAGAAAAAGATTATAAAACTGTTGAAGAAAAAGTAAAATCAGTGGCAGAAGATGCTAACTCAACTTATTATTCACCCAAAGAGTTGAAGAAAAATATACAAGAAGCCAAAAAAGAAATGGAAAAAGCTGTTAAAAATCTCGATTTTATCCAGGCTGCTAAATATAGAGATATTATAATAGCATTAGAAGAAAGAAGTAATAAATGATATTTAGTTTCAATTAAATATCATCTTTACTCAATTTATTGTACAAAATCTTCTATATTTATTTTTAACATTCCCTTTAACTTATTAGATACGCCCGTTAACTTATTTGTATAAGTAACAATAATTAAATAGTTGTTATTTTTGTACAAAATTGGTTGGTTGTTTTTAGGATCAAACATGCTGGTATCGCAAATTTGTTTTTTTGTTGTTTTTGGTTTGTTTCATATCAGCAGCTTTTCGAACTAGAGAAAATTTGTGTTTGACCAAAGAAAAAAAGTCGGTTCTTCGCCGACTTTTTTTCTTTATATACTTTTTTCTACAATTTTCCACACTTTCTACAAAGTGATAATTTATTTAATAATATACAATATACTGATAATCAATATTTTTTTCTAAATATACTTATAAGGTATAATCATTGTAGTACTTATATCTGTATTAATGTTTTATTTATGAAGGTATTTACTAACATTCTTAATTTTATTGCCAAAAACAAAAAGATATTATTCATTTTGATTTTATCATTGATTATCATTTTCTTTGTCATACAACATTTAAGAGAAGAAGAAACTCAAGAAGAATATCCTGTTGTAACAATAGAGAAAGTAAGACAGCAAGATGTTTCTATTTATGGCGAATATGTTGGACGTATCAGAGCCCAACAATTTGTTGAAATAAGAGCACGTGTTGAGGGTTATCTCGAAAAAATGTTATTTGAAGAAGGTACATTCATTTCAAAAAACCAACTTCTTTACGTCATTAGTCAAGATAGATATAAGGCTAAAGTTGATAAAGCAAAGGCTCAATATAATAAAGATAAGGTTCAAGCCAGAAAAGCAGAACGAGATTTAGAAAGAATACGTCCTTTATATTCACAAAATGCTGCTAGTCAGTTAGATCTGGATAATGCCATAGCAGCTTACGAAACCGCCAAGGCATCTGTGTTAATGAGTCAGGCCGATTTATATCAAGCTGAGATTGAACTTGGTTATACTACTGTTACATCTCCTATATCTGGTTATATCAGTGAAAGTAAAGCTGATTTAGGAACATTGGTCGGACCTTCATCAAAATCACATTTGGCTACTATCATTAAAATGGATACCGTACTTATCGATTTTAGTATGACAGCTTTAGATTATCTTAAATCTAAGGAAAGAAATGTTGAGTTAGGCCAACAAGATACTAGTCGCTCATGGCAACAACATGTTACTATTACATTGGCAGATAATACCATATATCCTTATAAAGGATTGGTAGATTTTGCTGCTCCACAAGTAGATGAACATACTGGTACTTTCTCTGTACGTGCTGAAATAAAAAACCCTGATAGAATACTATTACCTGGACAGTTTACCAAAGTTAAAGTACTGCTTGATATACGAGAAAACGCTAAGGTAGTGCCTCTCAAAGCTGTTGATATAGACAAGGGTGGCGCTTATATATATGTGATGAGAAAAGATTCTACAGTTGAAAGAAGATTTATAGAAATAGGTCCTGAATTCGACAATTATGTAGTTGTAGAAAGGGGCTTGAGCGTTGGAGAATTTATAGTCACTGAAGGTTATCATAAACTAAACCCTGGTGATAAGGTTAACTTTTATAGTAATTACTAAAATTTACACTAGCATTTAATCATGAAAGTATCATTTTTTATAGATAGACCTATCTTTTCAATGGTTATCTCTATTTTGATAGTGATAGTCGGTTTCATAGGATTGACTATGTTGCCAATAGATCAATATCCGCAAATTACACCTCCTGTAGTAAAAATAACAGCTTCTTATCCAGGAGCAAGTGCTCTTACCGTAGCCCAAGCTGTAGCAACTCCTATAGAACAACAATTGAATGGAACGCCTGGTATGTTGTATATGGAATCAACTAGCTCTAACTCAGGAAGTTTTTCGGCTTCAGTAACTTTTGATATAAACACTGATCCCGAATTAGCAGCTGTTGATATTCAGAACCGTATCAAACTCGCTGAGTCTAGATTGCCAGCTGAGGTTATACAAAATGGCATCAATGTTGAACGCCAATCTCCTAGTCAATTGATGACAATATGTTTGACATCTTCTGACCCTAAATTTGATGAAATCTATCTGAGCAACTTCGCTACTCTTAATGTTTTAGATCTTATCAGACGTATCCCTGGTGTAGGTAGAGTCTCAAATATAGGAAGCCGTTATTACGCTATGCAAATCTGGGTACAACCTGATAAATTAGCCAGCTTCGGATTAACTGTCGCGGATATTCAAAATAGTTTAAAAGATCAAAATAGGGAATCTGCTGCTGGTGAATTGGGTAAGGCCCCTGTTTCAGGAATTGATATTACTACACCAATCACAACTCAGGGTCGTCTTTCTACAGTAGGACAATTTGAAGAAATAGTAATTAGAGCAAATCCTGATGGCTCATTGATACGTCTTCGCGATGTCGCAAGAATATCTCTGGAAGCTCAGTCCTACAATACAGAAAGTAGTATAAATGGAGAAAATGCAGCAGTTATGGGTATTTATATGCTCCCAGGCGCTAACGCCGTAGAGGTCGCCAATATAGTAAAAGAAACAATGGAAGAAATTAGCAAAAATTTTCCTGAAGGACTGAGCTACGAAATTCCATTCGACATGACAACTTACATATCCGAATCTATATCAGAAGTATATAAAACATTATTCGAAGCACTTATACTTGTCATTATAGTAGTATTCCTTTCTCTTCAAAACTGGAGATCAACTTTGATACCTCTGATAGCAGTTCCTATATCACTCATTGGAACATTCGGATTTATGTTAATTTTCGGATTCTCTTTAAACTTATTGACATTATTAGGTCTGGTACTTGCAATTGGTATCGTTGTTGACGATGCTATTGTTGTGGTAGAAAACGTTGAACGTATCATGGAACAAGAACGTCTTTCTCCTTATGAAGCAACTAAAAAAGCTATGAATTCTCTCGTCAGTCCGTTGATAGCTACATCATTAGTCTTAGCAGCAGTGTTTGTTCCCGTCAGTTTTCTCGCTGGTATATCAGGTATATTATACAGACAGTTTACAATTACTATTGTTGTATCTGTTATGATATCTACAATAGTCGCTCTCACTCTCAGCCCTGTCATGTGTTCCCTAATATTAAAACCTAAGGAAAATAATAATCCTAATTTCTTATTTAGATCCATAAATAATCTTTTGTGTAGAGGAGAAGAAAAATATGGCAATATCATATCAGTATTGATTAAAACCAAAAAAAGAGTCATTTTTTGGTTTGGAATGATCTTAATTTCTATCTTCATACTACATAAAATTATACCATCAAGTTTCTTACCTATAGAAGATCAAGGCTACTTTAAAGTAGAATTAGAGCTGCCTGAAAATGCTACTATAGAACGTTCAAGAATAGTTGCAGAACGTGCTGTTGATTATTTGATGCAACTCGATGAGGTTGAATATGTTCAGACTGTGGTGGGTTCGAGCTCAAGAATAGGGACAAGCCAGTCTGCAACAGAATTAACGGTAATTCTTAAATCTTGGAAAGAACGTGATAATACTACAATTGAAGAAATAATGTCCAGAGTTAAAGAAGAATTTTCCAAATATCCTGAAGCTAAGGTTTATCTTTCTTTGCCACCACTTATTCCTGGTTTAGGATCATCTGGAGGTTTTGAAATGCAGTTAGAAGCACGCTCTGATGCGACATTCGAAAACCTAGTAGCTGCCACCGACACATTAATGTTCTATGCATCAAAACGTAAGGAATTGTCTGGATTATCCTCTTCTTTGAAATCCGATATCCCGCAACTATATTTTGATGTGGATAGAGATAAAGCAAAACTGGCTGGAGTACCAATAGCCGATATCTTTTCAACCATGAAAGCTTATACTGGCAGTGTTTATGTGAACGATTTTAACTTGTTCAATAGAGTCTATCGTGTTTATATACAGGCCGATGCATCTTATAGAGAATCGCAAAACGATATAAATCTATTCTTTGTAAGAGGTGCTAATAAAGCAATGATACCATTAACATCTCTTGGAACTACATCATACACTACTGGACCAGGAAGTATTACAAGATTTAATATGTTTAATAGTACTGTCATTAGAGGACAAGCAGCCCAATCATATAGTTCTGGTGAGGCAACAAAAATAATGGAAGACTTAGTTGATAAACATCTGCCTTCTAATATACAAATGGAGTGGAGTGGATTATCATATCAAGAAAAACAAGCAGGTGGTAAAACTGCAATGGTATTGTCATTAGTATTTATATTTGTATTTTTATTCCTTGCTGCATTATATGAAAGTTGGTTAATTCCAATAGCAGTACTTCTGTCTTTACCTGTTGCTGCTTTAGGTGCTTATTTGGGAATTTGGATATGTGGACTCGAAAATGATATTTATTTCCAAATTGGATTAGTCATGCTCATTGGTTTAGCTGCAAAAAACGCAATCCTTATTGTTGAATTCGCTAAAGAAATGGTTGATAGGGGAGAAGATGTCGTATCTGCAGCTATAAGTGCTACTCGTCAGCGCTTTCGTCCAATTTTAATGACATCATTAGCCTTCATTTTGGGACTGATACCATTAGTTTTTTCTGTAGGACCTGGATCTGCCAGCCGTCAAGCTATAGGAACAGGTGTTTTCTTCGGTATGATCTGCGCTCTTGTTTTCGGTATCATGCTTGTGCCATTCTTCTTCGTATATGTTTATAAACTGAAAAATATATTTAAAAGACGTAAATCATGAAAAATAAATTCATACTCATTATAATATCATTAATACTATCTTCATGTAAAATAGGTCATAACTACTCAAGACCTGAACAGGAATTACCTCAATCTTTTAATAATATCTATTATGATTCAATATGTTGGGCTGATATCGAATGGTGGAATATTTTTGCCGATACCAATCTTATTGTCCTGATAAACTCCACTTTGGAGAATAATAAAGATATGAAAATAGCAGCTGGAAAGGTAAAAGAATTAGCAGCACGAAAAAAAATTGAATATTCAGATTTCTTTCCTCAAGTAAATGCTATGGCATACATGCAAAATGAACATCTTAATTATGCTGGTAATGATTATAATAAAGATCCTGAAATTGGAATAAAAGCTAATATTAGCTGGGAATTGGATCTGTGGGGAAACCTCCGTTGGGCAAATGATGCTAGTATAGCTGATTATTTATCATCTGTAGAGGCACAAAATGCTTTAATGATGAGCCTTGTCGCAGAGGTGGCTGTAAATTATTTCGAACTAATAGCACTCGATAATGAGCTACATATCGTTAAACAAACTTTATATGCACGTGAAGAAGGTGTTAAACTAGCTAAAATACGTTTTGATGGTGGTTTGACGAGTGAGACATCTTATCAACAAGCTCAGTTAGAATATGCTAAGACTGCTACAATGGTGCCGAGTTTAGAAAGAAAAATAGCTATAAAAGAAAATGAAATTTTAAAACTATCTGGTAGTTATCCAAGAACATTACAGAGAATTAATTCCCAGAAAAATTTATTATTGCCCGATTCTATACCTCTTGGAATTCCTTCCGACTTACTAGAAAGAAGACCTGATGTCAGAATGGCAGAACAAAAATTAATTGCAGCAAACGCTAACGTAGGTGTCGCCTATACTAATATGTTCCCTAGACTAGCTTTGTCTTCTGACTTAGGTCTTGAAAATAATCAATTTGATAATCTGTTCTCTTCTCCTATGTTTTTCATCAGCGCCAATCTGTTGTCTCCAGTCTTTAATATGGGAAAAAATAAGGCAAAATATAAAGCACAAATGGCAGTATATGAGCAAGAATGTTATAAATATGAAAAGGTCGTACTTGATGCCTTCTATGATGTTATTAATGCTTTAGTCGAATTTGATAAAATTAAAGATATTTATCAAACTAGAATGTTGTTGGAGAAATCTGCAAAAGCAACTATGGAATTGGCTCAACTTCAATATATTAATGGTGTGATAGCATACCTCGATGTCCTTGATGCTCAAAGAAATTATCTTGATGCCCAAATTAATTTAAGTAATGCCTATCGTGATAAACAAATAACAATGGTCAATTTATATAAAGCATTAGGAGGTGGTTGGAAATAATAAAAAAAATCAACTTTTTTTGTTACTGTATAAAAAAAAGTTGTATCTTTGCAGTGGGTAAGTCTTATACGACCAGCTCCTGTTGAATCCCCCAGGACCGGAAGGTAGCAAGGGTAAATGGTTGAGCGGTGCGATATTTGCTTACCTTTTTTAATTTAGATATGTTAATAGAACCTACATATACAGCTAAGCAATACTGGAGCACAATCCTGCTCGCTGGAATTTTAATTTCTATAATATCAATTATAATTTATATCTCTTTATATTGGTTTCTTTACGTACCACATTCTTACTTATTTTCCTTAATATATTTCATACCATTGCTTGGTTCCGCAATCACTATTTCTTTCTTTAAATATAAGTATGTGTGGAACGAGTTCACATACTCATCCGCATTTAAAATGTCATTCTTCACCTCTCAGATCTCAAATGTTCTGTTTTGCATATTCCTTTTTATCATATATAATTTAGGATTAGAATCCAGAATAGATTTATTTAATACTAATGACCACTATAATTTACAAAAACTAATGTCTCCCTTCGCTATATCAATATCAATGTTTATAATAAATCTTTTCCTATCTGTTTTTTTCTCATTTATAATTGCTATCTTTGCAAAAAGAAAAAAGACAATCTAATAATGGATATTTCAGTCGTTATACCTCTTTTAAATGAAGATGAATCTCTTCAGGAACTAGAAGCATGGATTAGACGTGTCATGAATGAAAATAAGTTCTCATACGAAATTATTTTCGTCGATGATGGCTCTACAGATAATTCATGGAATGTTATTAAAGATATTTCTAATAAAAATGAGAACGTCAAAGCAATTCGTTTTAGACGTAATTATGGCAAATCACCAGCACTCAACGAAGGCTTTAAAATCGCTCAAGGTGATGTGGTTATAACAATGGATGCCGACCTCCAAGATAGTCCAGATGAAATACCTGAACTTTACGATATGGTTAAAAATCAGGGTTTTGACCTTGTATCAGGCTGGAAGAAAAAACGTTATGATTCAAAATTCGCCAAAAATATCCCGTCAAAGTTCTTCAATTTCACAACAAGACTTATGACAGGAATAAAATTGCACGACTTCAATTGTGGTCTTAAAGCTTATAAAAACGATGTTGTGAAAAATATTGAAGTCTATGGCGAAATGCATCGTTATATACCTGTCATAGCTAAAGCAGAAGGTTTTAGAAATATTGGCGAGAAAGTAGTTCAACATCAAAAAAGAAAATATGGAACAACAAAATTTGGAATGAGCAGGTTCATCAGAGGGTATCTGGATCTTCTGACAATTACATTCATCTCTAAATTTGGTAAAAGACCTATGCATTTCTTCGGCGGCATAGGAACGGTTATTTTCCTTGCCGGTTTTATTATGGGTGTATATCTGGCATTTCAAAAAATATTTAACTCTGTATATGGAATGACAGACAGACCTTTATTCTATCTCGCACTTATATGCATGATAATAGGAACACAACTATTTCTGACCGGATTCATAGCCGAACTGATACAAACCAATTCCTCAAGAAAGAAACAATACGGAATAGCAGAAAAAATATAATAAAAGAGGCTGTCTAACAAGTTTAGACGGTCTCTTTTTATGTATCGAGACAAAATTGATATAAGAGTACGTTTTGCGAATCAACACCTTATTCTGTATATTTTTTTATAAAAAATAAGGCTTTTCC
>SUWT01000096.1 GCA_015061335.1 Lentimicrobiaceae bacterium
TTGCCTTGGCCTGGGCTATGGCCTCCTGGGCGGAGAGGGAATTTATCTCGTTCTTGAGGTTGTCGGGAGAATTGAGATATACCATATTCATTACCTCGTTGAAGTCCAATGTGATGTTGGGGTTCTGGGGTGGCTGCTGCAGTTGTATCTCCACACTCTCGTTGTAGCCCAGAAAGTTGCGCAGGCGCTGCATTGCGGTCTTCTCACTCAGCTGGTTGTCTCCTATGGCAAGGCTGTCATTGAGCAGCTTCAGTTCAAGCTGCTGCAGTTCGTCCCGGGTTATGGAACCTATCTCAAACCTCTGCCGGGCAATGTTGTACAGCTGGCCGGTGTTGCGGTGGCTTTCACGGGCAATCTCCACACGCCTCTGGGCCAGCAGCAGATCAAAGAAGTATGTTACTGCAGTTACGGTAATCTCCTCCATTGTATTCAAGTAATTGCGCTTTGCCAGTTCAAACTTCTTGGGCTCTATCTTCTTTTCCCATTTGAGGGAGTTGTAGGCGTTAATGGGCTGGCTGAGGGTTATCCTCACCGGCTGTGAGTTGTAGGTTATCTTGTCAGTTGGAGAGAACTGGTCCAAGCGGTTAAGGGAGGTGATTACAGATACAGAACCTCCAGTGAACGGGATATTCTGGTCTATTGAAAGCCCAAGTGAATTGCTTAGGGTGTTGTTCTCCAAGTATCCTATCTCACCTGTCTGGGCATCCTGCAGTGATACCAATGAACGGTTGTAGTTACCCAGGCTTCCCTGCAGGTTGAGCGACGGCAGGAACTGTGCCTTGTAGGTACGGAACTGCCAGTAATTTACAATAAAATTATGGCGGGCCAATATGGCAGACGGTGACTGGCTGTGCGCAGTCTCAATCACCTCCTGCAGGCTCATTGTAAAATTGTGGTGCGGCTGTATTGTTTGCTGCAATTGATGAGTTTGCTGTGCAGCAGCACTACCCACAGAAAATAGTAATGCAACGGCTACAAATACTAACCATCCAAGTTGGGCAAATCTAATAACTTTCATAAAAATATCTTCTCCTTACAAATTTATCAAAAATACTCCTCAGTGGTATTCCAAAATAATATGTTGCGCCATTCATATTGGTATTTTCCTTATTAAGAGAGGGTTTCTACCATGTAGTTGCGGTGCGCAAAACCTGAGCAGCATTGTACAGGTGTTAGAACAGGTTGTATACTTTATATCAAACTAATGAAGAAATCCCTGTCTGGAGCATCGGATGAATTTATTTTAAGTTTTAATCTGCTCTTTTTCTTATAGATGTTGTCTACATTGTCATTTGTAAATAGAGAAATCATCTGTGGAGAAAAACCTGCACAGTAATAACAATATAATCTTATGTAAGATTCATTTAAATTAGGTATCTGTTCCCGTATTTTTGAGATTGCATTGCTGTGATATGTATTTATAATATTTTCGAGGTTCTTTGTTGACGTATTTTCTTTTGTTATTTTTTCTAGTGTTTCTTTAACATAACTATATATTATTTTTGAGGCACTTGGAGATGAATTATATGAGTAATAATTATTTGCAAGATCATTTATATATTTGTACTGATTTTTGAAAAGAGCTTCAATTTGTTTTTCTTTCTCTTCTAAGATTGAACAATTGAGCTTGTTGTTTTTTTTCAACTCTGTAGCTACATCAAGTAATAGTTTTAGTTCTCGTTTTTTCTTTTTCTGTTTTATAATCAGAATTGTTATGATGATTAACGAAATAAATACAACCAGTAAAATTGTGTATGTACTGGTTATATTTTGAGAAGTATTCATCAGCCGTATATTTGAGCTGTTTTTTACAGATAACAAGTCTGCATATTTTTTATAACTTTCAGATGCTTTTTTGTAATTATCAGTTAGTGAATATAATTGACCTTCAAGAAAAAGAATATCTAAAGTATCATTTACAGATGTAGATATATTCCATGCACTATTCAGCATAGATGGTATATCTGAGTAATTACCATTAAGAGCGTTAAGGTATGCACTAACCGCATAACCTGCGTAACTCGTCGGCTTGCGTGATGTCAGCAGATTCTTCGCTGTTATGTAATCCCCTATTCTATAACTTGCCCATATAAATTTTTCTGTGCATTTTTCTATTAGGCAGGAATCTTCAGTCCTCATTGCTAATCTGTATGCATCTTCATAATATGTTTGAGCCGAAGCATAATCATACATATCGTATAATCCTTTACCTTTATCTAGTAATGAGTATACTGCAGCTTTTATTTCTAATTCATGAGAAATGGTATCTTTTTTCCCAGAACAGGAACATGATATAATCATGAAAGTAAATAATAAATATATAAGTACTTGAGATTTCATTATATAATTATTCTATTTTAATTTTATAGAACAATAATTTATCATTTTCAACAACCGCATCTGAATATAAGTATGGATGTATATAACCTATGGGTCTAAAACCAACAGGAACATTTATGTCTGCAATAAGAATGTTGTCTTTATATATTTGCAGGCCATCATAGTTATGTGAATCACCTTTGTGGTAACTTCTGCATAACCAGTTTTTTTCTGGAATATACTCTATCCATGTATACCATCCTTTTGTATTGTATTGTTCATTTGCTTTTTGATATATGTCTTTAGGTTTGGTTATACTTATGTAATCGGTATCCATATCTTTCCCTTTATAGCCGAAAGCAGTAGCCGGCTTGAAATCTTTATTGAATTTATATATCAGGCTGTCAGCAAGGAAAGCGATATAAAAATTTCCTTTTTCGTCAATGTCGAAAGTGAATTCAGAGAATACATAATTTTTATCGGATGAACCTTTGTACATTTCAGGCAAGCCATTACCCAATAGCCTGCCAATTTTTTTGTTTGGAATGTCATATTCAGTTATAATTCTGCAGGATTGAGCATACTTGTCTGGAGTTTCAAAATAATTGAATCCATGCGCAGTGGAATTGTTGTTGATATATACTTTGTCTCCAAAGGTTCTGCATACAATGAATCTTGGGAATGTATATGTTTCAAAATCATCTGGATTTTTTTCCACTTCAGGAGCCATTTTGTTTCTGTCTCTTTTTAATCTGAATGAAGCATCTTTCTTATGTCTTAATTCTGATGAATATATGTATATATCATCAGAACTGCCAAAAATAATGAGTTCCCCACGTCTTGTAAATGTATGTGTTGATATAGGTCCACAATTAATTTCAGAAGATGAATTCCCTATGCCTAATAACCTCTCTGTTGATATACCGGAAGTGTCTATGTAATAAAGAAAACTGTTGTATTTGTCAAGAAAATACAATGAATCCTTATGTTGCCCTATTCTGCCATATTTTGAAGATATAATAGTACTATCTAATTTCACTTTATAGATTTCTGTGTTTGATAATTGATGATTTGATTTAGGGCTATTTGCTTGTGGTGAGTATGAATAATCATTAATATTATTGTTATTGCATGCAGTAATGGTGAATAATACAATCAGATGATATATCAATAGTTTTTTCATACTTTCTCTACGGATTTAAATTAGTCGCAATATATAAAAAATGTATCTATGTATCGATAAAATTTGCTTATACATGCCCGGTAATTATGAATCTATGAGCTCCCTCTTTAGAATTATCCCTTACAATAATATTTACTAAAAAATTGCCATACTTTCCCTTAGTGTCTATAACTGCGGATATTATTGCTTTATCATCAGGAAGTATTAATTTTTTTGACAGATTACATTCTGTACATGTACAATCAGGGATAATATCATATATGATTAATGGTTTATCTCCAACATTAAGAATAGAAAAATCGTGCTTTATAATGGTGCCTTTTTTTACCTCTCCAACTTTCAGGGTTGGAGAGGAGATGATAACATCTGTGAGAGGATCTTTTTCCTTTATTTCTTCAGATTCTTGTTTGTACGTAGCTTTTGTTGATTGATGAGAATTTTTTAGGCTTAAAATATTGACTACGAGAACTATAATAGAGCATAGTATAACGGAAACATATAGTGTAATCTTATTTTTGGATGTTTTCATCTTAATTGATTTTAATTTTATAGAACAATAATTTATCATTTTCAACAACCGCATCTGAATATAAGTATGGATGTATATAACCTATGGGTCTAAAACCAACAGGAACATTTATGTCTGCAATAAGAATGTTGTCTTTATATATTTGCAGGCCATCATAGTTATGTGAATCACCTTTGTGGTAACTTCTGCATAACCAGTTTTTTTCTGGAATATACTCTATCCATGTATACCATCCTTTTGTATTGTATTGTTCATTTGCTTTTTGATATATGTCTTTAGGTTTGGTTATACTTATGTAATCGGTATCCATATCTTTCCCTTTATAGCCGAAAGCAGTAGCCGGCTTGAAATCTTTATTGAATTTATATATCAGGCTGTCAGCAAGGAAAGCGATATAAAAATTTCCTTTTTCGTCAATGTCGAAAGTGAATTCAGAGAATACATAATTTTTATCGGATGAACCTTTGTACATTTCAGGCAAGCCATTACCCAATAGCCTGCCAATTTTTTTGTTTGGAATGTCATATTCAGTTATAATTCTGCAGGATTGAGCATACTTGTCTGGAGTTTCAAAATAATTGAATCCATGCGCAGTGGAATTGTTGTTGATATATACTTTGTCTCCAAAGGTTCTGCATACAATGAATCTTGGGAATGTATATGTTTCAAAATCATCTGGATTTTTTTCCACTTCAGGAGCCATTTTGTTTCTGTCTCTTTTTAATCTGAATGAAGCATCTTTCTTATGTCTTAATTCTGGTGAATATATGTATATATCATCAGAACTGCCGAAAAAACTGATATCTCCATTCTGCATGACAGAATATGTGCTTATTGCACCACAATTTATTTCATTTGGCCCGTTTCCTATTCCTAATTTACGCTCTTTCAATAATCCGTCATCTGAAATATAGTACAGATAGCAAAACAAATAATCAATATAGCAAAGAGTGCCGTTTATTATTTCCAGTTTGCCAATTTGTGATGTTGGAATATTAGGTTCAATAGTAATAGTTTCATATTTGTCATATGCAACTATTTTATCTTTAGTTGGAATATTTGAGATCTCCGGATAATTGGAATTTGTGTTGTTACATGAAAATAGTGTCAGCAATGTAACAGTTATTACAATTAAATATTTATACATCTTTTTATTTCTCTATTAAAGAGAAATAATATACAGTTTTGAAACGGTGAGTATACATAAAAACTGTATATTATTCCTTGTGGTTTCAACTATAGACAGTTGCGGTCATATTCCCAACATTTGGCATTAATACTGCCATGACATTCTTTACCATTATTATTGGCAGCACATCCATTAGGCTTAAAACTGATTTCACTAGTGCAATAACAAATTATTTTGTCACCGCCTCCATCATCAAGAGAGGGGGTACCTGTTTCATCTTGAGCATACAATGTATTGCATATTAAAGAACATATTGCAATAAAAGATAAAAATAAAGAGCACACTTTTAAAGATTTCATAGATAAATAGAATTTAGTGATTAGTATTTTAATTGTCGGAATTCCTGTAGGCAAAATTAATGGATAATATGTAAGCGGTTAAGTTTAAATGTATTTTTAATATCTCACCGCTCGCTTGTAATATACAGGTATTCAGATGATTGTGGTTTGGAGAGTTTTGCTGTTTCTGACAATGCCGATATTGTGTTCTAATTGATTGATAAATACACAGATATCTGTAGGTAATTATATGGGTATGGAATGAGAATATTTACATAATATGCAAATATGTTGTGTATTCCCATATCCCAGAAATAGAGTTTCCTGACAAACTTCAGTTCGTTCCGTTGACTAACAGGGATGGGTACAATGATATTTGTGACAATTGTGGTAATTTTACCGGTTTACAGCGGTTCCACTTGTTGGGTTGCGGTGCGCAATTCCTTTCCAAACCTCATTACCATCTTATTTATCATAAATAGCAGCGGTATCAGTAAACCTTTAATTCATCAGTTACTGTATTTAGCGTGTATAAAACATGATTATTGACATCTATATCAAAACAATCAAAATATTCCTCAAAATGAATCTCTTTGAGGAGTTTCCCATCCCAATTAAAAATATAAAGTATTGGCGGATGAATTTTACTATTTTCTCTTTGATATAAATAATTCCCCGAATACAGAACTGAAAAGAATTTGTCGTAGATTTTCAAATCAATACATGTCCTTTTAAATTCCTCTATACCATTCTCGCAAATCTGGTTAATATCATCTAATTCATCTCCTAAACAAAGTGTCTTGTAAAAATTATCATTTGCATATCCATATAAATTTATTGTGTTGACAAAATTTGATGCCTCAACAATTTTGTTATTATAGGCAGAGTAATTATAGTCCGAAGACAATACATTAAACATAAAGCCATCACCTTTTTTTGCTATAGCAATACTATTTAATATCTCCATTTGAGAAGATCTATTTTCAATTCCTTTTGAGAATATATATCTCTGCTGTCCATCTCTATCATTATTAATTTTTTTTAATAATAATGAA
>SUWT01000097.1 GCA_015061335.1 Lentimicrobiaceae bacterium
CCATATAGGCATATCTCTATTTCCGGAAGTTCCCATCAAGTTCCCGGTTGTTATATCGCTGCCTGAAGGGATGTCCCAAAACGAGTCGATTTTAGGAACCGTGAACACGGGCGTGAACACCGAAGGGAATTTTATTATCTAAAAAGTTCAGTTGTTCACCCACATGAACAACTGAACTCATATTATATTTAGTTGCTATTGCCTAAAAATAATTCTTTACAGCAAACTCATATTGTTCAATGAAGATCTTCTTAAAAGCAGCAATGTTGTTCTGCTCATAAAACATCAGCATAGCTTTCTTATAATCTACCGAATCAACGGTTCGGAAGGATATTGGGCAATATCCCCATGCTATAAGTACCGCGTTACTACTGATTCTTGCCGTGCGCTTGTTACCATCAGTAAAGGCTTGGATATATGACAGTAAAACAAGAATAAGCAATGCTTTCTCAAAAACATTTTCTTTACCATTAATTAACTGACAGGTATCTTCCAATGCTTCCCTAATCTGGAATTCATTATCCAATGGGCGATAATTAGTTCCTGTTATACCGACACGTCTTTTACGGATACCATTGCCTACTCCTAATTCCTTAGTTAAGATACTATGGATGTCCTCAAGTCTCCTTACAGACAGTTCTTTCAGATAATCTGGATTATCAAGAATGAAGTCCAATGCATCCTTATGGTTCAAAAGCATGACAGCCTCTTCCTTAGTCTTACCTTGAGCTGTCTGTTTCTCCTTCAAAAGTCTTTCAGTTTCAAGGAGGGAGTATGTATTTCCTTCTATCTGCGAGGATTTCCATGAAAGATCTACTCCAAGGCGTTCCATCTCCTTACGATATTCAAGTTCTGACAAAGTCGCCATATTCGCCAAGAACATCTTATGAGCTGATTCCAGTCTAACTTTTTCCTCCGGCGTAAACAATGTAACCTTCGGTAAAACCTCACGGATCAATTGAAAGTTAAACGACTCCTGAACCTTTCGTTCATCAACATCCTTGATGAAGTAAGTATCTATATTCAACGGCATCATCAAGTGCGCTTGAGCAGACAAAGAATATCTCGTAGCCTTTCCTTTGCCTTCTACCTGAATATCCTCTTTTTGAACAAGTTCAGCAATTATTCTTTTCAGAGTTCTCTCATTTGGAGCCTCTGTTAATCCTGCTGCAATCTCCACTCTACTTGATGAGGGATTATAATGCAAAAACTGCAATATTTCTACTTGTATAGTCATTATTATTCCTCCGTCCATTTAGCAACGACATCTATCGTTTCATTCAAAGGTTTATACTTGTCTTCTATCCTATCTATCTGCACGACAACAGGCATTTCAACCATCTGTCCTGCTATAACACAGACACCGGTAGACAAAATCGGCAATGAGTCCTGAGACACCTTATCCAAAAAAGATATCGTCTTTCCTACTTTCATTATATCCTCATCATTGACCAATCTGTGTATGAAATAATTGTGCAACTGAGAGACTATCGTAGAGGATATATCTGACGGTCTCTGGCTGGCAATGGTCAAGAACACACCAAATTTTCGACCTTCCTTAATAATTTCCTCAAATACCTCCAGACGATAATCCTTCCATGTCTCGCTTTCTCTATTCGATTGATATGACAAAATATTATGAGCCTCGTCGATAATTATGTTCAAATACGAAAGATCATCTTCTTTAGTTTTTTTATGGGACTTATACAGATTGTTACATAGCAGTAGAGGAATCATCTTCTTTGAATCTTGATTTACATCATTTAGATTTATCACCACAGTATTAGTGTCTCCCCAGAAGTCTTCTTCATCTGTAAAATGGATTAGTTTTGATATATTGCCAACCATACTACGCAACTTATTAATTGCAGGAGCAATATGTTCATTCATAGCACGGTTATCCAACAAGTCTCTAATTAAACGTAGATACATTATATGGATAAATCGATCTATAAAGTTTTCCGGATAATTATAGCAATCTACTTGTTTATAGATAATTGTATCACCGATAAGTTCTGGATATGTTTGAAACTTACCATCATATTCCCTACCGCAACCTAACTTATAATAATACTTATTACTATCGTGGAATTGGAAATCACTATGAAGAGCCACCTCTTGATCTGTTCCATTTATTTTATCTGGCAATATCTGGGAGACATAATCAATGAGCAACTCTCCTTTAGGTTTATCCGCCAACATAAGTATTGCTTCGATATTCTTGCGAAGAATATTTCTAAAGTGTTCCTCATCATTTATATATTTGACCAATTCTATGCATCTGCTAATAAAAGGTCTCTGCGTCTTTTCTGTTGCATTGGAGAAAATACACAACGTATCTAAATCAAGGAGACAATCTTCAGCGAATGGTATTTTATCAATAGGATTTCTTGTAGATAGGTTATACACCCTCTTACTGGGCGTAATGACATTAGGCCCAGAATATTCTCCATTAAAGTCAATGAAAACAAATCTTGAATTCCTGGAGAACTGATTTTTACCCTCATACGCTAAAAACAACTGACGATATAATTTTGCCAGAGTGTATGACTTACCACTGCCGGTATTTCCGAATATGCCGACATGACTGGAAAATAGTTTCTGTACACCGAGAGAGATTGGCGTATATTCATCTGATGCTAATGTGCCAATCCTTATTACTTTATCTGAAGGATTCTCTACGAAGCTATGAATCCGCCTAAACTCCTCATTTGATAAAAGATAGCAGTCATTATCTATTAAAGGAAGTTGCTTGACTCCCTTAACAAATTTCGATGGGGCCATATACCCCAACAGACTCACTGATAGCACTCGATAAATTGAAGATTCTGGAGACTTATAATTCTCCGGCTCTACAGATATCTCATGCTGCATATACTCGCCATCGACTTTGGCAATTATTACTGTAAAACCATTTACGATCTTCACATACCCACCAACTGAGACATTCTTAATCAACTCACCATTGTAAATAATGTGAGAAAGATTCTTCTGTTTATCTACCTTAATCTTGACTTCTCTTCCATTTACAGAAAGAACTGTTCCGATCTTAAAGATCGATTGAATAGTAACTATTTCATTATTACTTAACATGATCAAAAGTCAAAGGGATTAAATTGCGAATTTCTTTATGCTGTTCTATGATTGTTTTGAAATCATATTTACCTGTTATTGGATGCACCTTACTCTTATCATCAGCTGCGTATAAAATATTGGATAGAATTCTCACATTAGGAATTTCGCCAAACATCTTTTTGTAAGAGCTATATGCAACTTCATCATAGGCATATATCACCACTAATAATGTTGGATTTGTCTTCAATGCCCTTTGGGTTATGTTTAATATGTGCTCATCAGCAAAAGAAAAACCCATCACAAACAACAGAGTATTTTCTCTCTCCAATGCATTAGAATACATCCTCATCAATTCGTAGAAATGATCATCAATGACAGTTTCACTGAACTTTTTCTTTGTTGGATTTACTATTACCAACTCATTATATTTCTCAATGAAATCCTCAACGCCTTTATGATCATAATCTACATCAGCAACTATCTCTTTCGCTTCATTGGCCATATTATCTAATAAGTCATCATAGGTCACAAATGAATACATTAGTTCTAAATCATCCAACAATGTAGCTATTGTTGCGACTTGCTCTAGCTTAGAGTCATTAACAACCATTCCTTTTTCAACCCTCCAATTGACAGAACCATGAATCTTCAATAAATTAAAGACAGGCAACTCTGTGACATTATGGAAATGCAGGCTATTTCTCATCACTATCTTCTGAAAATTAGTCTCACTGAAGATCTGTGTAACACTACCTTGAAAGCCATCCACAAATTCAACTCCGGACGAATCTGCAGCACGTTCAAAGAACATGTCAATATTTGTAGAAAATACATTCAACTGTTTAGAGCGGAGATTGCCACACCTATTATGCATGATGCTATTCCACACACATATAAAATCTTTATAGTTATTCAGGACTACACCATATTTCCCTCGATCAGAAATATCTAGATTAGGAAGCATCACTTTTTTAAAGTACTCCCTAAAGATTGAAGCCTTTATAAGATCTCGTTCTTTCGGGCTTAAATCAACTCGCGTGCTCAAAGATTCAAGATTCTTCTCAATATCACCTAAAGTGGTAAGATACGGCATCGACAATCCCGAACCAATCAAGAAATTAATATTCGCAGACTGAATAAAGTTCTTCAAATCATTCGCATCCATAGCACATATAATTAACAGTTGTTCATACAAACCATTTCATTCGGGACAAAAATAACAATATTTTAAGAAATACGGGACAAACGCGTGATATTTTGTCCCTAAATACCACAACATCTGTCCCGAATAATGTATAGACACGCTTTTAGACTATTTAAGTTGCATCACATGCATTGAATCGCAAATATATATCCTCTCATAATCTGATATTATTGGCTGAGATATCTTGAAGTCATCGATTCCACAAAAAGTCCTATCAGGAACTGTAAGAAAGAGCCAATAATCATTGATATGATTATTCTTAGGATTTTTTTTAAATCCTTCTAAAGCTTTATTCTTTTTCTCGATATATCTTAGAACTTCTAACTCTGATATAGTAGTTATAAAAGCCCCTTGTATCCATGACACCTCCACAAAATCTATGTTCAATTCAGACACAGAGATATTAGACACAAAACGATAATCGAACACCTTTTGAGACAATAATTTCTTAATGTCTTCTCTGCCTATATTCGGCTCATCGAGAATAGAATCATACTTTCTATGTCTGTCGATTTCCTCACAAACCACAGTCAGAAACTTCTGTTTAGACATATTCGGCAAATTTTTATACACAGAATCGAAGAAGCTCACAGTAATCCATAATCCTTTTTCCCCTCTGGACTCTGCCAGTGACTTGTACTTAGCACAAGCGGACATTGTATAGTCATCCATTTCTGGTAACTTCACATCCCGACACCAGCATTCTGTGATTTCGATACCAATATGACGACCAACTTCATCGATATATTCCATATCCGGATGTTCAGAAGATTGTGGATCAATATCCAATCTTCTTAATATTGGGGTTGAATGATAGCGTTCCAGAATATGCTTATATTCTTCCCGAGTCATACTAATACTTATAAGAACAATTATTTAAATAATTTTGAAACTATATTTTATTCTACACTAATCTTCAGTTCATTTTTCAACATTTCAGATCTTTCAGATAATCTTTTCTTCTTGAAGTCTAATGATGACATGCTATAAACTTGCATATTGCCACATATAATGAAACAGATTTGACTTATAAAAATGGTGATTGTATGTAAATCATCTTCATTAAAAACATATTTAGCAGATTGCAATGAGCCATGTGCAAGGACACCTCTTTGCTGACAAATATACCTAAGTACATTCTTTAACGAAAACGTTTTATATTTATTTTGTATTTCTGATTGTAGCCAATTATATTGAAGTGGGATTTCTTTCTTAATAGACGCTAAAGAATTCAAAACTGCAAAACATAGATCTATGCTTTGCATATATTCAGAAACCTGAGCCTTTTGTTCAAACTTACCATTGGCAAAGCAATATTCGATAATCATATAGAAATGAAGATAAGCAAGTCTATACTCTTTGTTTTGCAAATAATTGTTTGCTTCTCTGTAATAGTTATATGGTATACTTGCATCTGGAATAATTTTTTTCAACAGTAAAATACTTGAAAGATTAGACTGCGACAAGACCTTCTTTCGAGGTGTTTTATATTTTTTACGAACAGAAAAATCTATTTCTAAATTTCTAAACATCTCATCTCCGGAAAGCCATATAAGCTCTAATGTCTCGTTATATAGTATTTTGGAGATATTATAATGATAACCACCAATGCTTTCAATAAACTGTAACTGTTGAATATATCCTCTATAACATGACTCATCAGGGACAATAACACTTAATGTTCCATTACAAGTCTTGTGATTTAAGCACAATGGACTATCTTGCGAGATCTTTTTAATTATGCTTATTTTGTAAACACCATCTTCAATAAATAATGAAATCTCAAAACCATTATTATAAGATTTAATCGGCTCTTTTAAAACAAAATCTCCATTAACAACGGCCTTTAATCCAAAGTATCTCACAGAAGTATTTTTCATAACATCATACATTCTAAATATCTCAGTATATTAGATCTTACTCCTACTCTCCTATTTAATAAGTGTAACAAATCTACGATAATAATTTCATAATAAACCACTAATTGTTGGCATATAACACTTGTAAAGGTCGTTTTTTGTTTCATTAGTTAAATAAAAATACTACGACTCAATCTATAGAATTCGAGCCAAATAAGAATGGAAGCTTATTTTTATCCATATTTACATAAATCCCCGAAAGCATTGTGATGTGACCCCCAAAAGTTGGACGGTTTAACATTATTAAGAGGCCCTCTTAGATTGGAATAAAGCTCGGTATTGCACCGGGCTTTTTCCATTTAGCCTCAGTTTGATTCTATCATTATTGTAGTA
>SUWT01000098.1 GCA_015061335.1 Lentimicrobiaceae bacterium
AGGAGATATACCTAAAGACTCGACCGCACCTGGATTGGAAGAGGCGAGGAAGAAACTGGAGCTAGCGCTGATGAGTAAGGAAGAGTTGTCGGCATATTATCGGCATTTGGATAACACTGTGATATTGAAAGACAACATCTACACATCCCGAGGAGAGGGCTTGCTTGAAGGCAGGGAGATGGGACGAAAGGAAGGGCTGCAAGAAGGCATACGTGAAGGTATGAAGAAAGGTATGGAGAGAGGACGGAAGGAAGGAATGGAAGAAGGTATTAGGAAAGCTAAAATACAGATGGTCAAGACCCTTAAGTCATCTGGGGCGAGTATGGAGTTTATGACTAATGTCACAGGTCTGACGGAAGAAGAGATAGTAAGATTGTTGTGATTTGTTTCATTACTTCACCATACCTTCATCGCATTTAATAATTCTTGAAGGATATTTAAGAATGAGGTTGTAGTTATGTGTAGCCATCAAGATTGTCTTACCTTTTGCGCTGATTTCTTTAAGCAAATCCATGATATCGTTGGTTGTCTCTGGATCTAAGTTGCCTGTTGGTTCGTCGGCGAGAATCACTTTCGGGTCGTTGAGCAGAGCTCTTGCGATGGCGATTCTCTGTTGTTCTCCACCGGAAAGTTGATGAGGCATCGACTTAAGTTTGTTCCCTAAGTTTACTTGTCTCAGTACTTCGTCAATTCTTTCTGAGATGAGAGTCTTGTCTTTCCAACCTGTCGCCTCCAGAACGAAAGAGAGGTTGCTTTCAACATTGCGGTCAAACAATAGTTGGAAGTCTTGGAATACAATACCAATCTTTCTTCTCAGCATAGGAATTTCACGTTTCTTTATTTTTCGTAAATTGAAATCTGCGATATTTATCTCACCTTCTTTAGCGGGGAGGTCTGCGTATAGTGTCTTAAGTAATGATGACTTCCCGCTACCAGTCTTGCCGATAAGATAAACGAACTCGCCTTCTCCAATCTCGAAATTGACATTTTTCAAGATACATCTTTCATGCTGAAATATAGCAGCGTTTTTCAGTGATATTGTATTCATTTTTTTAAGTCAACAGACAACGGACAACGGACAACAGATCTTATGTATGCAAAAAAAGGTCAGAGTCTGAGTCTTAGTCAGTGTCAATTTTCAATTTTCAACTTTCAATTTTCAATTCAGTTTACCAGCTTCCTCCGGCGCCGCCGCCGCCGAAGTGACCGCCGCCGAATCCACTGAATCCGCCACCTCCAAATCCTCCCGAGCCGCTGGAAAATCCTCCCCAATGGTCGTGGTGATTGTGACGGTTGCCATTAGAAAACACACTCGCCCAAAACAACGCTTTCCATATAGAAGAGTCGTCATGTTTGGATGAATATGTCTTTCCGACTTTACCTGCAATATTAATAAAAAATATCATTGCAGCCATCATAATGATGAAAAATACTAAAATAAAAATATCATCGTCTGATGAAGAATATTCTTCAGCGGAGAAAGCTCCTGATGCCAATCCTATTATGATGTCAACGGCATTACTGACACCTGAATAATAATCGTTGTTTTTGAATGCAGGAATCATCTCGTTCTCAATGATTCTCTTCGCTATCGCATCTGGAACGTATGGCTCCAATCCGTAACCTACGCTGATATAGACTTCTCCTTTGGTATTGGTTTTCGGCTTGACCAAAATGACAACGCCGTTGTTGTCTTTCGTTCCTACGCCCCACTTCTCACCGAGCTGATATGCGAAGTCGGCAGCTGTTGTGCCTTGTAAGTCGTTGACAAACACGACTGCAATCTGCGTCGATGTGGTGTCGTTATACGCGACTAACTTCTGCTCGAGATTATATTGCTGCGTCTTTGTCAAGGTATTCGTGAAGTCGTTGACAAGTCGCGGTGGAGTAGGTCGATTAGGAATCTGCTGAGCGAAACACGAAGATACCACGAATAAAAACAAAAACAGTCCACTAATCTTCGCGAAAGGAACGCGAAATATTTGTCTCCACGAATTACACGTATCTACACGTATCATATAATTATTCATAATAATTCCTAATTTTTCAGACGTGTCAATGTGTGTTATTGTATGTTACATTGACGCGTCTCTACATTGTCAATTGTTAATTGTACATTGTTCATTGAAAAGAAATCTCATCGCTCAACTCATTAACATCATCATCTTGATATGGAAAATATTTTTTCAACTTCTCTCCGCATTTCAAGATTCCGTTTGTGAGTCCTTCGGTAAATTGTTTGTTTTTGAAACGTGATGTCATCTCGTCTTTGATGTCGTTCCAGAAGTTGTGTTCAACGTTTTTGTTGATGCCTTCGTCGCCGATGATAGCGAATTTACGGTTTTTCACTGCTAAGTAGAAAAGGATGCCGTTGCGCGCGGCAGTACGGTTCATCTTCAATTCGTAAAACATTTCTGCCGCGCGCTCAAGAACCTCTGTTTTACAGTGATTTTCGATATGAACTCTTATCTCACCAGAGGTGTTGAGCTCGGCTTTTTTGATGGCAGCTACAATCTTTTGCTGTTCTTCTTTACTGAAAAATGATCTCGCCGTCATATATAAAAAATATTAGAATTCAACTTTTGGAGCTACCTCAGAACCTGCTGCCGACTCGAAATATGCTTTCTTCTCGAAACCGAACATATTGGCAACGATATTAGTAGGAAATCTGCGTAAGCCTGTGTTATAGTCTTTTACAGCTTCGTTGAAATTCTTACGTTCTACGGAGATGCGGTTTTCAGTTCCTTCCAACTGTGCCTGTAATTCCATGAAATTCTGGTTTGCCTTCAAATCGGGATATTTCTCGACAGTGACAAGTAATCTCGATAAAGCGCCCGACAATTGATCTTGCGCTGCTTGGAAAGCTTGTATGTTTTCCTCAGTCAAATTGTCAGCATTGAAATTGACGGATGTCGCTTTAGAACGTGCGGCGATGACATCTGTCAAGACTTGTTGTTCGTGTTCGGCATAGCCTTTTACTGTAGCTACGAGGTTCGGGATAAGGTCGGCACGACGTTGATAAACGTTCTCAACCTGCGCCCATTTTGAATTTACATTCTCTTCTTTGTTGACCAAGCCGTTGTATTTGCCTATAAACCAGAAAGCAATCAATACAACAACGCCAACGATTAAAATAATGGTGTTAGTCTTTTTGTTTTTCATATTTTCTCTTTTTTTGCTGTGAGCTGTGAGCTATGAGTTGCGAGTTCATAGCTCATTGCCCATAGCTCATTGATTAAATTTCATTAAAACTTCTCTTGATAAATTCGTTCAAATCCTTGCCTTTTAATAAGTTCTTCGACAAGCGTGCTAAGTCGTATAAATGTTTGATTGTGTTGGCTTGTTCTTCTTCGCTCTTGTCGGCGAGACCTGCTATGATAGGATTGTTTGTGTTGAGCATGAGAATGTAATTGTCAGGCATCGAGCCCCACATCTGCATTCCGCCGCCCATCATGCTCATGTCTTTCATACGACGCATGAACTCGTTTTGAATTATTTCAACAGGAGCGTCGTCTTCGCCAAGGTTGCTGAATTCTACATTGAATGTAACTTTGTCGATGACGTTTTCAAAAGCTTTCTTGATATTATCTTTTTGTTCGTCATTGAGTTTTGATTCGTTGCTGTCGCCTTCTTTTTCAATGAGTTTGTCGATAGAAGCTGAGTCAACTCGAGCGAAATGGCAGTCACCGAATTTTTGTTCATAAGTGCTGATGAAATGTGAATCCAAGATGCCGTCCATCAGAAGAACGTTATAGCCTTTGTTCTTCGCATTCTCGATGTTGCTGTATTGTTCGTCGGCGTTTGTCGCATAAAGATAAACGAGACGGTTGTCTTTGTTCTTCTGATTTTCTTCGATGAGTTTCTTGTATTCTTCAATTGTATAATATTTGCCTTCGGTGTCTTTGAACAACATGAATTTCTCTGCTCTCTCGAAGAACTTAGGATCTGCTATCATACCGTATTCGATAAAAATACTGATGTCGTTCCATTTCTTTTCGTAGTCTTCGCGGTCTTTCTTGAAGAGTTCTTCAAGTTTTTCGGCTACTTTCTTAGTGATATAACCTGAGATTTTCTTGACGTTCTGGTCGTTTTGCAAGAACGAGCGGCTTACGTTCAACGGAATGTCAGGTGAGTCGATGACACCGTGAAGCATACTGAGGAACTCTGGTAAGATACCTTCTACGGAATCTGTTACAAAAACCTCATTGCAATAGAGCTGAATCTTATTACGTTGGAATTCGTATCTGTTGTTTATTTTAGGAAAATATAAAATACCTGTCAAGTTGAAAGGATAATCGACATTGAGATGTATGTGGAATAGCGGAGTCTCGAAGTTCATCGGGTATAAGACATGATAGAAGTCGTCGTATTCTTTGTCTTCTATTGATGAAGGTGATTTCTTCCAGAGTGGAGCAACATCGTTGATGATCCATGGTTTCTCCACTGACTTGGTCTTTGGATTTCCGTTTTCGTCGGTCTCGCCTTCTATAGGTTCGTTGACGGTCTTCATGCCGAATTGTATTGGCACTGAGAGGAATTTACAATATTTATTTAGGAGTTCACGGATTTTGCTTTCTTCTAAGAAGTCGGCGCAGTCGTCGGAGATATAGAGGATGACATCAGTACCGCGGTTTCCTTTTGGGATCTCGTTCATTGTGTATTCAGGGCTGCCGTCGCATTCCCAGATGACGCCTTTCTCGTCTTCTGCTTGTCTGAATGATTTAGAGATGAGAGCCACTTTGTTGGAGACCATGAAAGAAGAGTAGAATCCTAATCCGAAGTGACCTATGATGTTAGCGGCTTCCGCTTCTGTCTGTGTCTTGAATTTCTCCACGAATTCTGTCGCTCCGGAGAAAGCTATTTGGTTTATGTATTTATCGACTTCTTCGCTTGTCATGCCGATGCCGTTGTCGCGAATTGTCAGAGTCTTCTTTTGTTTGTCTATCTCGACCTTTATGGTGAGGTCACCGAGCTCGCCTTTGAATTCGCCTGCTGATGCAAGAGTCTTTAATTTGTTTGTCGCATCGACGGCGTTACTTACTATTTCACGTAGAAATATCTCATTTTCAGAATATAAGAACTTTTTGATTACAGGGAAAATGTTTTCCGTTTTTACACCTATTGAACCTGTTTGCATATCTATAATTTTTTAATTATTTCCTAAAAAAAGAAAATCAAACTATGTGCCATGACAGATTTACTGACAAAATTTCATAATGCTAAAGAGATAAGTCTAAGGTTGACAATTCTTACCCATGGTATTATTATTGAATTTATTTTTGAAATAAATGAATTAATTATTATATTTGTAGCGATAAATACATATAGTTATGAAAAAGACATATTTTATTGTGATACTTATAAGTATGATGCTTGTGTCATGTAAGCCTGAACCTGAAATGGCAACGGTTATAACAAAAGAAATTACATCAATAACGTCAGTTTCAGCAAAAGTTATTGGCAGTCTCACTGATGATGGAGGCGTGGATGTGATATCCAGAGGTGTATGCTGGAGCACAAATGTTGATCCTACCATTGATAACGCTATGAGCATGGGAGCTAGTTCTGGAATAGGAAATTTTGAATGTGAGATAAAAGGTCTAGAGCCTAATACTACATATTATGTGAAAGCATATGCGACAAATAGTGTAGGCATATCGTATGGCGAACAAAAAGAATTTGTCACTCTGGAAAAAGAATACCTTATAGAAGTCATTACTAATGAGATTTCAAATGTAACCCAAACAACGGCACAATGTGGAGGTAACATTAAGTATGAAGGTGAAGAAACAATTGAAGCCAGAGGCGTATGTTGGAGCACATCTCCTGAACCTACAATTGATGATTTCTGCACGGTTGACGGCAGCGGTGTCGGTGGTTTTATTTCTAATATGACAGGCTTGACAGATAACACCTTATATTATGTAAAAGCTTATGCTAAAGTTAATGATGTTGTGACATACGGTGAACAGAAAAGTTTCAGAACTGGCGAGCAACAGACTATAGTTACGACTTATGATGTGATGAACATAACCATAAATAGTGCAACTTGCGGTGGTGAAATTACTTCGACAGAACCAGAAAACATACATGAAAGAGGAATATGTTATAGCACAACTCCAGAGCCAGATGTATATGCTTCTTGTGTAGTAGGTGGTATTGGCGATGGTAGTTTTATATGTAATATGACAGGCTTGACAGATAATACCTTATATTATGTAAAAGCTTATGCTAAAGTTGATGATGTTGTGACATACGGTGAACAGAAAACTTTTACTACTGTAAAAGATATTTATGCTCCCGATGGTAATATTGGTGGTTATGAATATGTTGACCTTGGTTTGCCAAGCGGATTGAAGTGGGCGACACATAATGTTGGAGCAAACGCTCCTGAAAAATATGGCAATTACTTTTCATGGGGTGAGATAAGTCCTAAGAATGAATATAATACAAGTTCTACTATGGGAG
>SUWT01000014.1 GCA_015061335.1 Lentimicrobiaceae bacterium
AATATTGATGTGAGCGGTTTATGTAGCGGAATTTACATAGCAAAGATTTATCTTGAGGACGGAACAATAGTAAGTAAGAAGATCGTCAAGAGATAATATCAGAATAATCTAAATAAATGATAATTCAGGTAGAGACGCGTCAATGACACCTTAAAAAATAAACAAGATGTCATTGACACGTCTCATAGCCATCGCCATCGCCATAGCCATAGCCATAGCCATAGCCATAGTCATTGCCATCGCCATTGACACGTCTCATCGCCATTGACACGTCTTATTTTTTCATCATCTCAAAGCCTTTTCCATAAACTCCCATTACTGTATTTACAGAAACAAAAGCAGATGGATCTAACTGTTTCACAATCCTAATGACACGTTGCGATTCTGTCTTACGAACCACAACCATTAATATTTCTGACTCAGTCTTGGTGTACCAACCTGTGCCTTTTATCACTGTCACGCCCCTGCGTATCTCTCCACTTACTTTGTCAGCAATCTCATGTGGTTTTGATGAGAAAATAAACATCTGCACTGATTGTTTGCTACCGTTCATTGTCAAGTCCATTGTATAACTTGTAACCATGAGACCGACATAACTATAGATAAGAAGTTCGAGATCTCGGAAAACAAAATACGAACATGTAATAATAGCCACATTGATAAATAAGGAAAGACGTCCTAATGTTACATTACGATATTTATTTATCATTACTACAATAACATCGGTTCCGCCTGTACTGCTTCCTTCCAGAAAAATTAAACCACAAGCAACGCCATTAAGTCCTGCTCCAAGGACTGCAGCAAGAAAGCGATCCTCAATAATAGGTTTTAAAAACACGAATTCCTGAAATACATAAAATGTTATTGAGGTCATGATAACAGAATAAATGGTACTTATGGCAAATCGTCTTCCCAGCGATTTAAATGCAATGAGAATAAGTATTGCATTTAACACAAAAATAGTAATACCCGTTGGGATATCGGTTAACCAATAAATAATTGTTGACAAACCTGTCACGCCACCGCCTAACATTTGGTTTGGGATAAGAAAGGCAGTCCATCCAATGGCAGATACAATAATTGCTGCCGTAATAATAATGTGGCTTTTAACTTCTTGCCAGATAGTAAAATTCTTACTCATATTTTTATTTTTTACAAAGTTACAAAAATGTTTTTTAATTGTTGTTTTATTAATATAAAAAAAACGCCAATGAATGTCATTAGCGTTTTTCGTACCTGAGGCCGGAATCGAACCGGCACGCCCGAAATGGGCACAGGATTTTAAGTCCGGCGCGTCTACCTATTTCGCCACTCAGGCACTTAATCCTCAAAAAAAATCCCGACTAACCATCGGGACTGTGAGCGGAAAACGAGACTCGAACTCGCGACCCCGACCTTGGCAAGGTCGTGCTCTACCAACTGAGCTATTTCCGCGTTGTTTGATGATGCAAAGATACGTATTTTTTTATTGCGCGCAAGTTTTTTTTAACTTTTTTTTGAAATATTTTTCTAATCGTTGATAATCTGAATATTACAGACATATTTTTATCTAAAAAAACTCTTGCTACGGTATAAAACCATGATATTTTATGAGTTTTTACCTATCTTTATCAGAAAAAATATCACATTCTGATAAAAAAAACATTAAAATAATAAAAAAAACCATATCTTTGTGTTGTTATTTAAAAACTCTTTATCATGAAAAAAGTAAAATTTTTATCATTATTATCTTTATTTTTTATCAGTTTTCTGTCATATTCTCAAAATAATGTAAAAGTCGGGGATTTTTACACTTTCGATGACGACACCAAAGGCATAGTTTTCTACGTAAATGAAGAAGGACATGGTCTTGTCTTATCTCTTGAAGAAGAAAACTTAAAATGGGATAACGAAACACATTTCGTTTATTGTCAGGATATAGTACAGATAACGAATGAGGAATATCCTTCCGTAGAGATGCATCTAGGTTTAGGAGAGTTCAATACCGCTTTCATAATAGCTCAGTTGGGTGACAACAAAGCTCCTGCTGCGACTTATAGTAGAAGTCAGGGTTTAGAATGGTATCTCCCATCTGTAGCAGAGTTATACCAATTATTCAGTATAGCCAACGAACACGGTGAAATAAACAAAATCTTGATAGAAAACGGACACAAACCATTAAAAGGATCTTATTGGACGAGTTCGGAGTACAATAATGGCGAAGCTTGGAGAATAAAACTTAGTGGTAAAGTAAAAAGATGCTCAAAGTTAGCTCTCAGAACCAATGTCAGAGCTGTCAGACAGTTCTAACGAAGCAATTTCTTTATCTCATTCAGTTTCATCAGAGCTTCAACAGGAGTAAGAATATCGATATTGGTATTTAAAATATCCTCCTTGATCTGAAGTAAAAGCGGATCATCTAGTTGAATAAAGCTTAGCTGCATATCATCACATGGTTTTGTATTCTTCACAGCCTTATTCATAGATTCGTGAGAATGTGATTTCTCTAACATCGACAACAAGGCATCTGCTCTATCGACGACTTTACGAGGCATTCCCGCCATAGCTGCGACATGAATACCGAAACTATGCGCGCTACCGCCTTTCTTCAATTTACGCAGAAAGATAACCTTATTGTTCAACTCTTTTACACTCACATGATAGTTCTTTATCCTCCTAAAAGAAGACTCCATCTCTATAAGTTCATGATAATGAGTCGCAAACAAAACCTTGGCTCTATATTGAGGATGTTCGTGAAGATATTCAGTAATAGCCCAAGCAATACTGATACCATCATAAGTGCTTGTACCTCTACCTATTTCATCAAGAAGCACCAGACTCCTATTCGAGATGTTATTCAAGATACTTGCGGTCTCATTCATCTCAACCATAAAGGTTGACTCTCCTGAAGAAATATTGTCACTAGCCCCTACCCTGGTAAATATCTTATCGACCAAGCCAATACGGGCAGAATGTGCAGGAACGAAACAGCCTATCTGGGCAAGCAATACTATTAAAGCCGTCTGTCGCAAGAGAGCAGATTTTCCCGACATATTAGGTCCTGTTATGATAATAATCTGCTGTTTTTCTCTATCCAGATACAGATCATTGGCGATATATTGTTCGCCCACGGGCATCATTTGTTCTATCACAGGGTGCCTACCCTCCTTGATATCAATCACATAAGAATCATCGACAAGTGCTCTGACATAATTATTTCTCAAAGAGACATCAGCGAAACTCACCAGGCAATCTATTTTGGCGATAAGAGAAGCATTAAGTTGTATAGGAGCCACAAATTCGCATGTAGCGTTGACTAGTTCAGAAAAGACCCTCTCTTCTATACGCTGAATTCTCTCATCGGCACCTAGAATCTTCTGCTCATATTCCTTCAGTTCCTCGGTAATATAACGCTCAGCATTAGTCAAAGTCTGTTTCCTGACCCATTCTGCGGGCACCTTGTCCTTATGAATATTAGTCACTTCCAGATAATAGCCGAAAACATTATTGTAGCCGACTTTCAATGAAGAAATACCAGTTGCTTCAATTTCTCTTTTCTGAATATTGACGAGATAATCTTTACCTGAACGTGAAAGAGAACGAAGGCTATCTAACTCTTCATCAACGCCATCATTAATAAAATTTCCTTTTGACAATACCGCTGGAGCATCAGGATTTATCACCTTTTTTATCTTTTGTTTGATACTTTCACAAACATTGAGTTGCTCGGCAAAAAGTATCAAAGCCTGATTTTTACTATCACCACAAAGAGTTTTAATGCTTTCTATATGATCTAAAGCCCTAGCCACCTGTAGTAATTCACGAGGATTTATTCTCAACAGTGACACCTTTGATATCAAACGTTCTAGATCACCGACCTGACGAATCACATCCTGAAAGATATATGTCAGATCATTATTTTTCACGAAGAAATCTACCACTTCATAGCGAGCATTGATTTGTTCTTGATTTTTCAATGGTAAGGAAAGCCATCTGCGCATCAGACGACTACCCATTGGCGAGGTAGTTTTATCAATCACGTCTATAAGAGTCTTTGCATTGCTATTATTTGAATGAAGCAATTCCAGATTTCTTATAGTAAACCTATCCATCCATACAAACTGACTACTATCGATACGAGACATGGAGCTTATATACGAGATCTTATCATGTTGAGTCTCATGAAGATAATGAATAGCCGCACCAGCAGCCACTATTCCTTTAGGGAAATCACCGACACCAAAACCTTTAAGAGAGTTTGTATTAAAATGACGTGTTAAAATATCATTGGCATAATCATCGGTGAACACCCAGTCATCAAACACAGTAAGATAATGATTATCGCTGAATTTCTCTATAAACATTTTACGTTTATTACGTTGGCAGAGAACTTCAGAAGGATTAAAACTCTGCAGAAGCTTATCTATATACTCATTATTTCCTTGTGTTAGATAAAACTCACCTGTTGACACATCCAGGAATGCCACTCCCGATTCTTTCTCTTCTATATGAACGGATGCCAGAAAATTATTTTCCTTTTGCTCAAGAACATTTTCATTATAAGTAACACCTGGTGTCACCAGCTCGGTAATACCTCGTTTCACTATTTTCTTTGTCAATTTAGGATCTTCGAGTTGCTCGCAGACAGCCACTTTTTGTCCCGACTTAACGAGTTTTGGAAGATATGTGTCGAGAGCATGATGAGGGAAACCCGCCAATTCTGTGGCAGTAGCAGCAGATTTACCACGTTTTGTAAGCACAATACCCAGAATCTCAGATGTTTTAATGGCATCCTCACCAAAGGTCTCATAAAAATCGCCTACTCTAAACAATAACAACGCATCAGGATATTTTGCCTTAAACGAATAATATTGTTTCATCAAAGGAGTTTCGTTTTCTAGATTATCTTTTTCTTGCTTTGCCATAAACATCAATATTTATTAAACTACAAAGATAAGGATTTTTATTTTCGTTTTTGATAATGTATTATTTTTGTCAAAAAATAATAACGATGCGAAAACTAACGACGACAGAATTAAACAGGGTAAGTTTAACAGAATACCGACAAATCAAAAAGATCGACATCATAGTCGTATTGGATAATATACGTTCATTAAATAACATAGGTTCATTCTTTCGTACCGCCGATGCTTTTAGGATAGCGGAGATTTTTCTTTGCGGCATAACAGCCTGCCCGCCGCATCGCGAGATTCACAAAACAGCACTCGGAGCAGAAGAAAGTGTAAAATGGCGTTATTTTGACAGTACAGAAGAAGCTTGCATCTGTCTGAAAGAAAAAGGATACGAAATAAATGCCGTAGAACAAATTGAAAACAGCATAATTCTAGATGAATTCATTCCAAAAGAGAAATCTGCATATATATTTGGTAATGAGGTAGATGGCATCGACGATTGTGTACTTAAATATTGTGATAATGCCATTGAGATTCCTCAAGAAGGAACAAAACATTCACTAAATGTATCAGTTAGCGCAGGCATAGTGATGTACACACTTTTTAATACATTGAAAAATAATTAATTTATAGATTGAACCTAGTCTTTTCATCTTTGTTTTGTGATAAACAAAAACAACAAAAAGATGAAAAAAATTAATTCACTATTCAGAACTTTAGTTGTTGTCATTTTAATGATAACACCTATGGTTTTTCAAGCGAAAAACCACGACGTAAGAGGCATGGCAAAACATATCGACAAAGTATATATAGGAGCCACGCCAGAGATTCTAGAAAATAAAGGCAATATGGTCACTGTCACCATCGAGGCTGATTTTCCCCCAAGATATTTTCATAAAAAAGCCGTTATGAATATAAGTCCGGTTTTAGTTTATGAAAATGGAGAAACCGAATTGCCATCAATAAATTTCATAGGCGAAAAAGTTGAAGGAGACGGCATTACCATAAGCAAAAGACATGGAGGTAGTTTTTCTTACACAGTCACAATACCTTATAACGATGACATGTACAACTCACTATTGGTAGTAGAACCTTTGGTTTATGTATTCAAAACAAAAGTACATCCTGATCATCAAAGCATTACGGAAAAAGAAAAATACGCTTTATGTAATACCTATATAGTGGCAGAAGGTGTCATCAACACTGCAAAAAACATTGACAAAAGCAGTTTGAAGACCGCATACGTAAAACCAGTTCAGAACAAAACAGAAGCAAGCGATGATGGTGACATATTCTTCATGGTGAACTCCGATAAAGTCAACTGGGCTACACCTTTAAATAAAAACGTACAAAACAAATCAGCGATCTTTGATCTGACCTCACACATCATAAAAGGATGGAATATACAAAATATTGAGATTCAAGGATGGGCTTCACCGGAAGGATCAAAAGAATACAACAAAAAATTATCTGCTGAGAGAGCAAAAGCCGCTGAAGAATTCCTCAGCAACAGATTAAAGACACTGGCCGCACAGAAAGATTCAAAAGTCAGTTACAAAAACATTGACGAAATCAATTTTATAACAAAAGGTAACGGAGCCGATTGGAACGGACTCATGACAGCAATCGAACAATCTAATATCAAAGATAAGAAACAGATTATAAATACCTTAAAGAATCAGTCAGAAGAACAAAGAATTGCTCAAATGAATAAATATATCAAACAATATCCTGAATTTGAACAATCGATATTACCATCTTTAAGAAAGAGCATCATAAAAATTAATACAATAGAGCCGATGATGACAGACGAGCAAATCACAAAAAAATGTACCGACAATCCTAAATCATTGAGCTGCGATCAGATGATGTATGCCGCCACTTTGGTCAAAGATCTAAACAAAAAAGAAAAGATTTACATAACAGCCATAGAAACATATCCTAATCATCCCGAACCATATTGTAATGCAGGAGCTGTTGCCATAGAAAAAGGCAATATAAAACATGGAAAGCAATTGTTAACACAAGCTATTGAGATAAATGACCTATTAGCCGAAGCTTACAACAACTTGGGCATAGTGGCGATTTATGAAAACAACTACGCAGCAGCAGACGAATATTTCAACAAAGCCAAAAAATTAGGCATCAACACAAACTATAACGAAGGCGTTGTACATATCCACAAAGGCGATTATAATAAAGCCGTAAAATTAATGACAAAAGATAATCCTAAATGCGATTATAATGTCGCATTAGCACAAACATTAGACAAAAAATATACCATCGCCGAAGAGACAATCAGTTGCTTGGAAGAAAACGGACGCACCTTATATCTCCAAGCAGTGATAGCATCAAGAACAAAAGATCCTGAGAAAGCCATTAAACATCTGAGCAAAGCCATCAAAAAAGATTCAAAGATGAAAAAAATGGCTAAAAATGACATGGAATTTGCTTATCTACAGGATATGCCCGAGTTTATAGCCCTAGTAAAATAACATTATCACAGAATGACCGTTGTAATGACGGTCATTTATTTTACTAAAAAAAATTAACAATACATATTTTTTGTATCTTTGCGCACTTATTTGTCCTGTAATTATAATGCCGTTGAGAAAATACATATCATTGATATTATTTTTGTTACCTTTCCTTCTTCAAGGACAAGGCGTTGGTGTCATGCCTAATAAAAAGAAAGGAAATACCCCTGTTGACTACAGATTTAGATACAACAAATCATACGACTATAATAATTTCAAGAAATATTTTTTCATTACCGCCGAAGCTGGAGCCAGTCTTCTTAACGCAGAGAATAAAGACTATATACCCAGCTACAATGGTCGTATAGGTCTTGGCTATCAAATTACACCTGTAGTGGGAATAAAGGGAAACTTAGGCTACGGAAATCTGGATGGTGATTTTTCAAATCACACCAAAACATTGTTACACGCTGATTATCTTGAAGCCACATTAAACCTACGAATAGATTTCTCCACTTTATGCAGCGGATATAATTACAACAGACGTTTCAGTATTTTCCCGCATATAGGATTAGGACAGATTCAATCGAGAGCGCAATATCTGAGCAACAATACAAATGTTGTTTCTTATGTCGGATATGCAAACGGCACTCCCGGCACCGGTATTTCCAAACGTATAGTCGCGTTTACCTATTCCATGGGATGCGAGATAAGTATAATGATCAGTACAAATCTTAGTTTTTATATGGATCTTACCACATTTTATGCCGATTCCGACCGAATTGATGGTATTCCAATTCTTAACAGTAGCAACGACTGGTACAGCACATGTAATTTCGGTCTGAATTATAAGTTAAGAAAACAAGATAACAACAGATCTTTTAAATGTCAAAAGCAAAGAAAAGAAAAACAAGTCCTACCAGACTCCTATAAGAAGAAAAGAAGATAATTTTATTATTCGTAATTGTGTATCAATATTTTAGATACATTTATAGCTTTTTTTACCAATTTTTAATAAAAAAGATCTTTGTACTTAAAAAAAATGTATATTTGCATGATAAATTAGTTCGAATTAAATAATTTAATATATTAGACTATGAACAAATTTAATTTTACAAAATTTTTCATTATTATTGCCATAATGTTGTGTCCTACAATGTTTTATGGTCAATCAAAAGGTAATGTTAAAAAAATGACATTCAACGATTTTGAGCATTATTTGTATGTAAGTGGTGACCTCGGTCTGGGAATTCTGTCTGCTGATAACATTGGCAACAGCATAAAGATGAATGGACATCTAGGTTTGGGCTTTCAGTTTGACAACATTCTTGGTGCCAAGCTTAATTTAGGTTACGGAGGTCTGAACGGCAAATACAATAATGCAAAAATCAGCAAACTTAATTATTTTGAATCAAGTCTTAACTTGACTATCAATTTTGTGGATATCATCTTAGGATATGATCCGGATAGAAAAATCAGTGTCTCTCCTCATTTTGGTATCGGACAAATTCAATACAGAACAGAAGTTCAAGACAATGAAGGAAACACTACATTCAGAACTGGCTTTAACGACAACAAAGACGGTAATGTAATGGGTGATGGTATAGGCAGAAGAAGAGTTGTTGCTTCATTACCAATGGGTTTGGAAGTCAACTATGATTTTACAAAAAATTGGTCTGCTTTTATAGACATAACAGCAACATATACTGACACAGATGCTCTTGATGGTTTTGTATCAGGTACAAACGACTGGTTTACAACAGCCAATATCGGTGCAACATACAAATTAAGAGATAAAGCCAATATCTTCAAACACTATAATGAATATTGCAATCACTGGTTTGCTTCTATTGAAGGCGGTGCTTCATTCTTATTTGGTGACAACAACTTCAACTTCAATGACATCAAAGGTAATGGCAACATTGGTATAGGTTACAATTTCAGCAACCACTATAGAATTTACACAAAACTCGGTTATGGTATATACGCTGCTAACCAAGCTTCAAACTTCACATTAAAATATGCTGATTATTATGAAGTTAACATCAACATCGCAGCTGACATCGTTGGTATGATCTTTGGTTATAACGAAACACGTAGAATAGCTTTATATCCACACATCGGTATCGGACAAATGCAATACAAATCAACTACAGTTTTCGATAACGGGAAAGTTGTTCAATACGGTTACAGAAACGATGCAGAATATAACAACAAAGGTGGAGGTATCTTTGGAAGAAGAGTCGTTATGACCGTTCCATTGGGTGCTGAATTTACATACAAAATCAACAGCCATTATGAAGCATTCTTCGATGCAACAGTATTGTATGCAAGTAGCGACATCTTGGATGGCGTAACATCAGGTAATAGCAGAGATATGCGTTCAACATTAAACGCAGGTTTCCGTTACAAATTCAACAACAGCTGCTACAGAGTAGAAGAAGAAACAGCTCCAGTACAAGAAGCTCCTGAATGTATCACTCCAGAAGAAATCAAAGAAGCCATAAAGAAAGCTATAGAAGACCAAGAAGCTGTAACAGCTGAAACAATTAGAGAAGCTATTGAGAATGCAATTGAAGACAGTGTTATCTATAACCAAAACTTCACTAATATCGTATTCCCTATCAGCAAATCAGAAAAATTAGATTCTCAAACAAATATTGACGCTATCAACAGAGCTTCTCAAGAAATGAAACAAGGTTCTGCAGTAAACAAGATTATCGTTGAAGGTTATGCCTCACCAGATGGTAGCAAAGAACTCAACGACCGTCTCGCTGAAGAACGCGCTAAAGAAGCTGCTGAGTTAGTTAAGAGAGAACTCGGCACTAACGTAGAAATCGAGATCAACTCTAAAGGCGCTGACTGGGATGGCCTTATCAAAGCTATTGAGGGTTCAGATCTAGAAAACAAAAATGAAATCGCTAACGAAATAAGAACATCCTCAAATCGCGAACAAACATTACGTAAGTTAATGGCTGAATATCCTCAGATCAAAGACTTATTACCTCAGTTACGTCGCGCTGGTGTTACTATCACAACAGTAAAATAATAAAACAGGTATAACAATATTTGCTTCATAAAAAGGTTGTCCTAAATCAGGACAACCTTTTTTTATATAAATGAACTACAGAATCATCATCGCACAATGACAGCAATTGTTTATTGCTAACGTTAAAGATTGGATGTATGAATTCTGCAGCTATTTCACATAAAGGCAACATGGTAAATCTTCTTAAATGCAATCTTGGATGAGGTACTATAAGATCATATTCATTGATAATCATATCATTAAAATACAAAATATCAATATCTATCGGTCGAGAAACATAAGTATCGTATTTCGTAATCCTATCACGTCCTAGTTGTATTTCAACAGACAATATCTCTTTCAAAAGATCATGAGGACTCATCGATGTCTCTATCTGTATCACTTGATTTAAGAAATTATTATCTGTCTGAAATCCCCAAGGCTCAGATTCATACAAAGATGACTTGTCTATTAAACTACCACAAACCTCACAAACCTTTTCAACAGCTGCATTTAATAAATATTCTCTATCACCAAGATTTGAACCTAATAAAATAAAAGATTTATTTTGCATAGTTTTTTTTACAAAAATAAAAAAAAAATTGTATCTTTGATGCTAGATTATTATTGACTATATTTTATAGAAAACATGTAAAATTTTAAACTTATTAATAAATGAAATCATTTTTCAAAACATTATTCGCATCTTTTCTAGGATCCGCCTTATTATTAATATTATTATTTATAATATTGGTTACCAGCCTTATATCATCAATGGCTTCTTCAACAGAAACAAAAGTCAGCCTTAAGCCCCAGACTGTTTTATATATGAACCTCAACTATGAAATTCCTGACAGGACAAGTCCTAACAGTTTAGGTATAACATTAAGCGGTATGAATTTTAATTTCACTGAAACAGATCTGGCAGGTATGAACGATATTATGAACAACATCAAGGCAGCAGCCAACGATCCTAACATATCTGGCATTCTCTTGGAGCTCTCTACAATAATGACATCATACGCCAACATAGAAGAGATAAGAAATCAGCTGATAGAATTCAAGAAATCCGGTAAGTTCATCATTAGTTATGCAGAAGCTTATTCTCAGTATGCATATTATCTAGCAACAGTATCGGATAAGATTTACATGCTCGCCGATGGTGTTCTAGACATTCATGGATTAGCGTCACAACCTATGTTTTATAAACATCTCTTTGAAAAGTTAGATATAGAGATGCAGATAATACGACCTGAGAACAATAAATTCAAAAGTGCTGTTGAACCTTATTTCTTAGATAAGATGAGTGAAGCCAATCGTGAACAAACCAGCGTATTATGGAACTCTGTATGGAACAAGATATGCAGCGACATCAGCATATCACGCAATATCAGTGTTGACAAGATAAACCAATTTGCCGATGATTTGACACTTTTATTCGACTCTAAAGCTGCTTTAGACAACAATTTCATTGACGGATTAAAATATAGAGACGAGATAATAGCTGAACTTCATAATCTTACAAATACAGCTAACAATAAGAAAATCAATATTATCAAGAACACACAATATGCAAAAGTCAGACCTGAGCTTTATGAAGGTGAAGATAAGATTGCCATTATTTATGCTTCAGGGCAAATTATTGATGGAGAAGGCGATGAGACCACAATAGGCTCTACCACATTATCGGAGGCACTTCGTCAGGCGAGAACAGACAAGAAAGTCAAAGCTATAGTCATGAGAGTGAATTCTCCTGGAGGAAGTGCCGTAGCTTCTGAAGTTATACGTCGTGAGGTAGAACTGGCAGCCAAAGAAAAACCATTTATCGTATCAATGGGAAATTATGCTGCATCAGGAGGTTATTGGATCTCATCAAGTTCAGATTATATCTTCGCTGATCCTACAACATTGACAGGTTCAATAGGAGTATTCGGTACTGTACCTAACCTTGAGGGATTTATGACAGACAAGATAGGCTTATCATTTGATGTTGTAAAAACCAACGAGAATTCTGATTTCGGAAGTATTGTCAAACCAATGACACCATACCAGTTGAAAATGATGCAGAAACATGTAACAAACACATACGATGATTTCATTACTTTAGTCTCAACTGAAAGAAATCTCAGCAAGACATTTGTTGACAGCATTGCACAAGGACGTGTTTGGAGTGGTGCCGACGCCATTGAAATTGGCTTAGTTGATGAGTTAGGCGGAATAGAGAAAGCTATTGCATACGCTGCAAAGGAAGCAAATCTCCAAGCATATTCTATTAAAGAATATCCGAAACAAGAAGATATTTTTGAAAGTCTTTTCAAGACAGAGACACAGGAATATTATGCCAAGTCATTTATTAAGAACAAATTAAATGATAAGTATCAATATTTTGAGGCTATAGAAAGACTTAATAAAATAGAAGGTGTTCAGGCTTTAATGCCATTTATGTATTCAACTAATACATTATCAATTATTTATTATGATTATCACATTAGAACAAAGACTGACATTAGATGAAATACGCAGTATTCTTTATGAAGGTGCAACTCTGATGTTGTCAGATAAGGCAAAAGATAATATCAACAAGAGTTATGAATTTTTAAAGTCATTTTCATCAGATAAGGTCATATACGGTATCAATACTGGTTTTGGGCCTATGGCTCAGTATAGAGTTGAAGACCGTTTTTTACGTGAATTACAATACAATATAATAAGGAGTCATTCGACTGGTGCTGGCGAGCCTTTAGACGATATTTTTGTAAAAGCTGCCATGATAGCAAGAGTCGGCACTCTGGTTCAGGCTTATTCTGGAATACACATCTCCGTTGTCGAGTTATTGATAGAATTCATCAACAGAGGCATATATCCTAAGATTCCTCGTCACGGCAGTGTAGGCGCAAGCGGTGACTTAGTACAATTAGCACATATTGCTCTTACATTGATCGGTGAGGGTGAAGTGCATTATAAAGGTGAGTGGAGAGAGACAGCAGAAGTATTGAAAGAAAACGGTTTAGAACCAATTCAAATATATATCAGAGAGGGTTTATGTATAACAAACGGAACATCTATGATGTCGGGAATAGCTGCAGTGAATTTGATATTATCACAAAAACTATTCAATCACAGCATCATAGCTTCGTCATTAGTTAACGAGATAGCCTCGTCGTACGATGATTTCCTTTCACATGAGTTAAATGCCGCGAAACATCATGAAGGTCAGATCTTTGTAGCAAAAAAAATGAGAGAGACATTAGAAGGAAGTCAATGTACTTTAAACAGAGAGAAAGAACTTTACGACAACTCGCATTCTGATACTACAACATTTGGACATAAGTTACAGCCCTATTACTCATTGCGTTGCGTACCGCAGGTTCTTGGTCCAATATATGATGAGATACAAAATGCCATCAATGTTGTTGAAAATGAATATGCTTCAGCCTGCGACAATCCTATTGTAGATTACAGGACACAGAACGTATATCACGGAGGTAATTTCCATGGCGATTACATATCATACGAGATGGATAAGCTCAAAATTGCCATCACCAAAATGACAATGCTGGCAGAACGACAATTAAATTATCTCTGTCACGACAGAATCAACGGGATACTTCCGCCTTTTGTAAATCTGGGAGTTTTAGGTTTAAATTACGGCGTACAAGCTTGTCAGTTTACAGCGACATCAACAACAGCTGAATCACAGACGTTGTCGATGCCTAATTCTATACATTCAATCCCAAACAACAATGATAATCAGGATATTGTAAGTATGGGAACCAATTCTGCAGAACTTACTAACATGGTTATTGAGAATGCCTTCCAGGTTTTGGCAATTCATTTCATGACCATTATTCAGGCTGTAGATTATTTAAAGATACACGACAGATTAGCTCCTTCAACGAGAAAGGTTTATAACGAACTCAGGGCAATAGTACCAGTTTTCGTTGAAGATAGCATCAAATACAAAGACATTGAAAATATAATATCATATTTAAAAAGATAAAAAATGAAATACGCATTAGTCACAGGAGGTTCTAGAGGAATAGGAAGAGCAGTATGTATTGCCCTTGCAGAGGAAGGATATTCTGTCATTATAAACTACGTATCTAACAAAGATGCTGCGCAAGAAGTAAAAGATATAATTGAAAGCAAAGGTCAGTCAGCTGAGTTATTAGCGTTTAATGTCGCTGATGCACAGGCTGTTGAAGAAGCGTTAAATTCATGGCAGGAGCAACATCCGGAAGATTATATCTCTGTCTTGGTCAACAATGCTGGAATAAGAATGGATAATGTCCTGGTTTTTATGCAGGACAATCAGTGGAACGATGTGATTAACACCACCTTAGGAGGTTTTTATAATGTCACGAAATATTTAGTGAAATATATGATGACAAAACGATATGGCAGAATTATCAATATGGCATCTTTGTCAGGGTTAAAGGGATTACCAGGACAGACCAATTATTCTGCTGCAAAGGCAGCTCTTATCGGAGCCACCAAAGCATTGGCTCAGGAAGTCGCTCCTAGAAAAGTCACCGTTAATGCCATCGCACCGGGATTCATCGCCAGCGACATGACCAAAGACCTCGATGAAAAGGCATTAAAATCAATGATACCTGTTGGACGTTTTGGGAAACCTGAAGAAGTCGCGGCAGTAGTAACATTTCTTGCTTCAGAAAAAGCATCATATATCACAGGAGAAGTCATCTCTGTTAATGGAGGATTATATACATAATTAGTATGAGAAGAGTAGTAATAACAGGCATGGGCATTTACTCATGCATCGGAAAGAATAAAGAAGAGGTCTGCGATTCATTACGTAACGGACGTTCTGGCATTGGCATAGACCCGATGAGAATAGAATATGGTTATCGTTCTCCATTGACAGGAATTGTAGAGAGACCAAAGCTTAAAGGTGTCTTGGACAGAAAGTTGAGAATGTATCTTGCTGAACAAGGTGAATATGCATATATGGCAACTTTAGAAGCATGGAAAGACGCTAAAATTGACGAAGATTATTTAGAGAATAACGAGATTGGGATACTATACGGCAACGACTCATCAGCGAAGGCTGTCATTGAGTCACATGAGATTGCAGTGGCAAAGAAAGACACTACTTTGATAGGCTCTTCCGCTATCTTCCAGTCGATGAACTCGACAGTCAGCATGAATCTGGCTACTATCTTCAAGCTAAAAGGTATCAATATGACTATCAGTGCCGCTTGTGCCAGCGGATCTCATGCGATAGGACTTGGAGCCATGATGATTCGTAATGGATTACAAGACATGGTATTATGTGGTGGAGCTCAGGAAACGAACTATCTCTCTATGGGAAGTTTTGATGGCATCAGCACATTTTCTACAAAAATTGACGAGCCTACAAAGGCATCGCGACCTTTTGATAAAGACAGAGACGGACTCGTGCCAAGCGGTGGCGCCGCGAGTTTAGTACTCGAGGAATACGAACATGCCGTGGCTCGCGGCGCAACAATATACGCTGAAGTTATCGGTTACGGTTTCTCTTCCAACGGCGGAAATATCTCACAACCAAGCGACGAAGGATGCTATCGCGCCATCATGAGAGCTCTCAACGAAGCAGGATTAGAACCTAAAGATATAGACTATGTCAACGCTCACGCTACTTCAACACCTCAAGGTGATTACCAAGAAGCAAAAGCTCTTGCCCAACTATTCGCCGAACATAAGACGCCTATCTCTTCAACAAAATCAATGACAGGACACGAATGCTGGATGGCAGGAGCAAGCGAAGCCATTTATTCAATCCTAATGATGAAGAACTCCTTCGTAGCTCCTAATATCAATTACTCAGAAGGCGATGAATATTCTAAATTGTTGAATATCATACCTCAGACCTTAGATAAAGAATTGAATATCATACTATCCAACTCCTTTGGTTTCGGAGGAACAAACAGCGCATTAATCATTAAAAACATATAATATTATGACAAGAACGGAAATCGAAGAAAAAGTAAATAATTTCTTAATTGAGGAAATTGAAATAGAAGAAGATGCTCTCGATAGAGACGCATTATTAACCAAAGACTTAGGCATCGACAGCCTCGACTTCGTCGATATAGTTGTTATAGTAGAACGTACTTTTGGTTTCAAAATTAAACCAGAAGAAATGAAAGATGTAAAAACATTAAACGACTTCTACAACTATATCGAAACAAAAGTAAACGCCTAATAATATGAGTGATACAAACATTCAGAAACAATGGGATGGTAAGACAAAAGGGGGCGACTTCGGACAGCGTTCCTTGGTGTTTCTTATCCGTTTCTTTGGATTGAGGTTTGTCTATCTCATAATGGCATTCGCAATACCTTTCTTTGTGATATTCAATAAGAAAGAAAGTAATGCCATAATCAAATATTATCACGAAATATTAGGATTCAGCAAATTCAGATCAGTCTTAAGAACTTTCAGAAATAACTTTCTCTTCGGAAAGATGATGATGGACAGACTCGCCCTTATGGCAAAAAAGAATAAGTTCTCAATTAAAATCATCAACGAAGAATTATTTGACAGACTATGTAATGACGAGAAAGGCTTCATGATCGGAAGCGCACATGTCGGCAACTTCGAATTAGCTGGTTATGCTCTTCATCAAGATAAAAAGATAATACATAGTCTAATATTTGGAGGAGAAACTCCTGAGATTCAGGCCAGGAGAAATGAGATGCTTAAGAGAAATAATATAGTAGGAATTGAGGCTTCCAACGATATGTCTCATATCTTCAAAATAAAAAATGCTTTAGATGAAGGTAATATCGTCAGTATGCCCTGCGATAGAATGCTCGGAAGTAATAAAAGTGTAAAAGTCAATCTTTTAGGGAAAGAGACATCGCTTCCAATGGGTCCCTTTATCACAGCGGCTCATTCCGATGTCAAAATGATAAGCATCTTTATCATGAGAGAAAAGACATGGAATTATACCGTCTATGTCAATGAAACTCATTACGATGAAAATCTTAACATCAGGCAACGTTCTGAACAACTGGCAAAGAATTATTCTAAAGAATTAGAATCTGTTTTGAGAAAATATCCTGATCAATGGTTTAACTTCTATGACTTTTGGGAAGATCAAAAGTCATTATAAATATTAATATTATGAAAATGAATATGTTTCCAGCTTTGGAAAAAAGATACGGCAAAGAACAGCTGTCTGCTCTTGAAGCTCAACGCCTTGCACACGAAATATCTTTCGGACCTATAGTGTTCCAAGTCTCTCGTCTTATGGTGAAATTCGGTATCTTGCAGATGCTCATCGACAGCAAAGATGGTCTTACGATGGACGAAGTCGTCGAGAAGACCGGACTTTCAAAGTACGCTGTAAAAGTTATGCTCGAAGCATCATTGACAATAGGTACTGTCATATATGAAAATGAAAGATTCACTGCATCAAAGGCAGGCTGGTTCTTACAAAACGATCCTTTGGTCAGGGTAGATATGGACTTCAACCATGATGTCAACTACTTAGGTTGGTTTAATCTTGAAGAAGCTTTATTAAACGGTAAACCAGAAGGTCTTAAGGTATTCGGTTCATGGCCAACAATTTACGAAGGTCTTTCTCAATTGCCAGAACAAGTGCAGAAAAGCTGGTTCGGCTTCGACCATTATTATTCAGACAACTCTTTCAACGAAGCTCTGGAAATTGTCTTCAGCAATAACACCAAAACATTACTCGATGTCGGTGGCAACACTGGACGATTTGCAATGCGTTGCGTCGATTTCAATAAGGATGTTAATGTGACAATCATGGATTTACCACAACAACTTGAGATGATGCGCAAACAAACTGCAGGTAAAGAAGGCGCTGACAGAATCCATGGTCATGGAGCTAACTTATTGGACGAGAACGTTCCTTTCCCAACAGACTTCGACGCTATCTGGATGAGTCAATTCCTCGACTGCTTCTCAGAAGAACAAGTAGTTAGTATCTTGTCGAGAGCTGCTAGATCAATGAAAGAAGATGCTTCTTTATATATCATGGAGACTTTATGGGACAGACAAAGATTTGAGACGACAGCCTATTGTCTGACACAGATCTCATTGTATTTCACTGCTTTGGCAAACGGCAATAGTAAGATGTTCCACTCAGAAGACCTCTTCCGCTTATGCGAAAAAGCTGGTCTGAAAATAGATAAAGTATATGACGGTCTCGGCAAAGGTCACTCATTAATAAAATGCGTGAAATGATGGAAATAAAAGACATCGACATATTAACACTTATTCCGCAAAGAAGACCTTTCGTAATGATCGACAGACTTCTGTCATTCGATGAAATTGAATCGTCAACAGATTTCGTCATCAAAGAAGATAACATATTCTGCAAAGACGGACTCTTCCTAGAGACTGGTATTATGGAAAATATAGCTCAGACTTGTGCCGCAAGAATCGGTTATATCAACATAAATAATAACGAAAGCGTAAAAATAGGCGTGATAGGTTCTATCAAAGATCTCATCATAACAAAATTGCCTAAAGTAGGAACGACATTGGTAACAAAGGTTAAAGTGTTGAGCGAGGTCTTCGCCATAACTTTAGTTGAAGCTGAAGTTTATGATAATGAAGAACTTATTGCTAAATGCGAGATGAAGATTTCATTAACGGATAAGGAGATCGGATGATGGAATTGAAGAGTTCGACAACTTTCAGAGTGCGATTTAATGAGGTCGATTCGATGAATATCACATGGCATGGTCATTATGTGACTTTCTTCGAAGACGCTCGCGAGGCTTTCGGCAGAGAGTATGACATAGATTATCTTACTATTCATAGAGAAGGATATTACGCTCCTTTGGTCGATATTCATGTGGAATATAAAAGTCCTTTGATTTATGGTGATGAGGCTAGAATAGAAATAACATACAAAGATTGTGATGCCGCTAAAATCATCTTCGAATATAAAATTTTTAATTTAAGAGATGGTAAATTAGCAGCAAAAGGCTCTACAACTCAGGTATTTATGGATAAAGATTATCGTTTGGTGCTTTATCCTCCTGATTTTTTTATCAAATGGAAAATTAAAAACGGACTTAGAGAAGAATGATATTCTGCATCGGAAATAACATAATATCTTCATTAGGTTTCTCTACTAAAGAAAACTATGAAGCCGTCTTGAATGGACAGACTGGATTGTCGTCGCATGAAAACACTTTCGGCATACCAGAGCCATTTTTCGCTTCATTGATAGATGAAGAAAAACTCAATAACGAGTTGATTCTTAATTTTAAAGATGAAGATTTAAGTTCTTATACGAAGTTTGAAAAGCTATTGCTTCTCTCTATTAAGAAGGCTAATGATGAAGCGAAAATAGATTTTAGAGATAAAAATACCTTATTTATATTGTCAACGACAAAAGGCAATATCTCATATCTTTCTGATGAGATGGACGAGAAGGTTTATCTCTGGCATTCAGCTCATAAAGTAGCTTCATTCTTTGGTAATGAAAACGAACCTCTTGTTATCTCAAATGCTTGTATCTCAGGTGCTGCTGCTCAAGTAGAAGCTCTTCGTCTTATAGAGAACGGCTACTATGAAAATTGCGTTGTCGTAGGTGGAGAACTTCTTTCAAAGTTCATCATCTCTGGTTTTCAGTCGTTTAAGGCTTTGTCGCAAGAACAATGTCAGCCTTTCGACAAGAACCGTCACGGATTGAACCTTGGTGAAGCAGCGGCTACAATAATTTATTCTAAAGAAAACAAGACAAACAGCAAGATTGTATTGCTCAAGGGTGCGATACGCAACGACGCTCGTCATATATCAGCTCCTTCAATAGAGGCAGAAGGTTTGTACAATTGTCTCGTAGCGATCACTGAAGATGTAGATAAAAATGACATCGCTTTCGTGAACGCTCACGGAACAGCGACAATTTATAATGACGAGATGGAGGCATTGGCTCTTAATAGGATAGCGATGCAACAAATCCCTACGAATTCTTTGAAAGCTCATTTCGGACATACTCTCGGCGCTGCAGGACTGCTGGAATCTATAATTTCCATGCAGGCTCTTCAGGATGGAATCATACTTCAAAGCACTAACTGTAAGGAAATCGGAGCGAAACATGAGATAAATGTCGCTCAAGAGAATATGAGGACAGATAAAAGCATGTTTGTGAAAATGGTATCTGGCTTCGGTGGTAGCAACGCAGCTCTCGTATTCAAAAAGATTGACGAGACTCTCGAATTCTCAGATTCTCAGATTTTCAGATTGTCAGATTCTCAAACTATCATTGAAGGTAAGTTAAAGGATAACGCAATATATATCAATGACATAGAACATAAACTAGAAGATGTTTCGGGTAATATCTTAGATAACTTTTATAGAAAAGAGAAGCTTTCATATCCGAAATTCTTCAAGATGGATAATCTCAGCAAAGCAGGTTTCATAGTATCAGAACTGATGCTTAGTGAAGCAGGTTTCGATAGAGAAACTCCTAAAAAAAACATGGCAATAATCCTTTGTAATAGAAGTTCATCGTCTGATGACGATTTAATTTACCTACAGAGTATCAAGGATAAAGATAATTATTTCCCAAGTCCTTCCGTCTTTGTTTATACTTTGCCAAACATAGTAGCAGGTGAGATAGCAATAAGAAACAAAATATTTGGCGAGACATCATTTTACATTTCAGAGTATTATTCAAAAGATATGATGTTACGTCAAGTCAATAATGTACTTTCAACAAAATCAATAGATTATGTTTTATTTGGTTGGGTTGAGGCATTAAAAGGAAATTATGAAGTAGAATTAACAATAATTAAAAAATCATAAATAAAAAAATTATGGAAAACTTAATTAAAGAATTAAAAGAAGAAATCATCAAGACATTAAATTTAGAAGAAGTAAGACCAGAAGATATCGATGAAAATGCTCCTCTTTTTGGAGAAGGCTTAGGTTTAGATTCGATTGATGCTCTTGAACTTATCGTTTTAATGGAAAAGAATTACGGTATCAAGTTGCAAGATCCTAATCAAGGCAAAGAAATATTCAAGTCAATCGTCACAATGGCAGAATACGTTCAAAAAAACAGAACAAAATAAATGAATAAGACCGTATTTGTAACGGGAGTTGGAATCATAAGTGGTTTAGGTTATGGGAGAGGTGCCACTATGGACGCCTTGCGCGAGCATCGTACTGCCATTGGCAAGATTCGTTATCTTGGCACATCTCACGACTTACCAGTAAGCGAGGTCCCTTATAGTAATGAAGATATGATGGATATGCTTAATATTCATCACGATACTATAATGACACGTACCGCATTGATAGGCAAACTAGCTTTGAAAGAAGCTATGGAAGACGCTTCGCTGAATCCTGCGGAACAACATACAGTATTTATCTCTGGCACCACAGTAGGAGGTATGGACAAGAGCGAGCAGTTTTATCTTGATTTTCTCAGTAATGATAATCACAAAGAGTATATCAAGACACACGACTGTGGCACTTGTTCTGAGATGATAGCAGAACAATATCAAGGTTTTGAGATGATAACAACATTGTCAACAGCATGTTCTTCAGCTGCTAATGCCATACAAATTGGTATGGAACTGATACAAAGCGGTCGCTGTGATGCTGCTGTTGTCGGTGGCAGCGAATGTATCACAAAATTCCATCTCAACGGTTTTAACACTTTAATGATATTGGACAAAGAACAATGTCGTCCTTTTGACCAGACACGCGCAGGTATCAATCTCGGTGAAGGTGCTGGTTATCTTGTAATAGAATCGGAAGACTCTGTCAAGAGACGTGACGTAAAGCCTTTGTGTGTATTGTCATCTTGTGCTAATCGTTGCGATGCTTTTCATCAGACAGCCTCATCACCGAATGGCGAAGGCGCATTTTTGGCAATGACCGACGCTTTAAGAGAAGCAGGGCTACAAGCAAGTGACATCGATTATGTCAACGCTCATGGCACCGGTACTCAGGGCAATGACTTGAGTGAAGGCAACGCATTGATGCGAGTCTTCGGTGATAATATGCCTCCCGTGGCTTCCATAAAATCATACATCGGTCATACTACAAGTGCAGCTGGCGGTGTGGAAGGTGTCATCTCTGTATTGGCATTGCTGGAAAACTATATGCCTATCAACTTGAATTACAGAAATAAAATAGAAGAACATTCATTCGAGCCATTACACCAAGAAATTATCCCTCAAAAATTGGAACATATCATGTCAAACTCTTTTGGTTTCGGGGGCAACGACACAGTATGTATCTTTTCTAAAATAAAGGAGGATAAAATATGAACATCTACATAAAATCATGCGCGCAAATATCTGTGCAAGAACCTCTTTGTGATAAATGGTTTACAGAACCTATCAAACATGAAGCTCCTTACGTAAGAGCTTTGGACCCTGATTATAAACCATTTATCAATCCTGTGGCTGCAAGAAGAATGGGCCTTATATTGAAAAGAGCTATGGCGACATCTATCACAGCCTTGAAAGAAGCAGGAATAGAGATGCCTGATGCCATAGTGACAGCGACAGGATTAGGATGCATCGAGAATACAGAAAAATTCCTTAAAGCTCTAAGCGAACAAGGTGAAAACTGTTTACAACCTACATTCTTCATCAACTCGACACATAACACAATAGGTTCTTATATCGCTGTGCAGATGAAATGTCACGGATATAATAACACACACGTCCACAGAGGAATATCATTCGAAAGCGCATTATTGGACGCTTTTGTCAAGATAAAATTAGAAAAGTTAAATAATGCTTTGGTTGGTGCTCACGATGAGATGACTCCAGACTATTTCACATTACTAAACAGAGTAGGTTTCTGGAACGGAGGCTTCGCAGGCGAGACTGCAGTATCAATGGTCTTGGCAAAAGAAGGCGATATTAGAATAGCAGGAGTTGAAATACTTTATATGCCTGAGAAACAAAAACTTATTGATGCAGTAAACGGACTATGTGCTGAAAATAATATTGGCGTAAATGATATAGATTTATTAGTTACAGGCCGCAATAATGACGATGATAATAATAAGGCTTATAACGAATTTGAAGATTTATTCAACTTAAGAGACAAATCAGAAAGTTATAAAAATATCTTTGGAGAATCATTCACAGCCTCGGCATACGGCATATATTATGCATACGAATGTCTTAAAAAAGGCATTAATCCTAAGGGTAAGAATGTTAAAAACGTTCTAATATACAACCATTACGAAAATAAGGACCACTCACTAATATTATTAACATGTTGAGATTCATAATAATAGGACTGTTACAGAGCATATTTCTAACATCAGGGCATGTATTCTTAAAACTTGCCATGAACAGAATGGGAAGTTTTGAATGGACATGGAACTATTTCAAAAGCCTATTATTAAACTGGCCCCTTGCAGCTTGCGGAGTTGGTTTCGGAAGCGCAACAATATTATGGTTCTATATGCTCAAAAACTTCGATTTCTCATTAGCATACCCAATCACTAGTCTCAGCTATATCTTTGGTATGTTCGCCGCCGCCTTCATCTTCCACGAAACAGTGCCAACAACAAGATGGATCGGGGTTGTTTTTATAGTCATTGGCGTGTTCTTTATGGTAAAACAATAAAATATGAAAATACTCCTCCTAATATCATTGCTTCTGTTTTCATTCAGTTTATCTGCTCAAAATCAAAAGATTACTGAAAAATCAAGAATTGAAGAGATAAAAAGGAACATTACGGTATCATGTTCCAATATCAATAATATTAAATGTAACTATCTTCAAGAAAAATCAATTTCTTTGCTAGAAGATGACATCAAGAACGAAGGAGAAGTGATCTTCATGGCTCCCAATAATCTATATTGGAAGAATTATAAACCTGATAATCAATCGTTTATACTTAAGAACGATAGCGTAAAAATCGTTAACAACAATGGCGAAAACATTATGCCAATACAGGAACATCTCATCTTTAGAGAAATATCAAAAATCATAAATAACAGTATTTCAAATAATACCATCATTGATGAAAATAATTTCATTACATCATACGAGGAAAATGAAAATTTTATCATCATCAATATGAAACCTAAGAAAAACAAGATGAAAAGTGTTCTCGGAAATATGACAATACATTTTGAGAAATCATCATATCTGATTCATAAAATAGAAATCACTGATAACAACTATGATATTACAACTATAACATTATCAGATATTTCTATAAATCAAGATTTAGATAATACTTTGTTTAACTTTTAATATATTTTTATGTTTAATAATCTTTACATTATTACTAAAGAAGAACAGAATCAGACAGTTATACGATTGAACAAAGACAACATCATCTTCAAAGTTCATTTTGAAGGTAATCCTATTTTGCCTGGAGCCTGCATGACGGAAATCTGCCGTGAGTTGATAGAAAGAAAGACAAAAAGAAAATTAAACATAAGAAACATCAAGAATATCAAATTTCTGCAACTCATTTCTCCAGAGGAACATGATGAGATTCTTTTTGACATCAACATATCCGAACTTGAGAATAAAGAAATTCAAGCCAAGATAAATATCAGTGACACATCTGTAAATCAAATATTTGCAAAGATAAATATGATATTGAGAGATGCTTGACAAGTCGAAAATATGTGTAATAATACCATGTTACAATAATGAGAAGACCGTCGCTGATGTGGCGTTGTCTGTCGTTCCTTATTTGGAGAACGAACCTATTGTAGTTTTAGACGGCTGCACCGACAACAGCGCTGCCTCATTACAAGATATTTCCGATAAGATCACACTACTCTCCTACTCCCCGAACAAAGGGAAAGGTGCGGCATTGAAATATGCCTTCGACTACGCACAGAAAAACGACTTCGATTACGCCATTACCATTGACGCTGACGGACAACATTTCGCATCCGACCTGCCTTTATTCTTCGATGCTATAGAAAAAGATTATGGCGCGATGATAGTCGGCAGCCGATTCTTGAAACAAGAAAACATGCCTGCAGGTAATACCTTCGCAAATAAATTCTCAAACTTCTGGTTTACCGTACAGACTGGAAAGAAACTCGCTGATACACAGACCGGTTATAGAGCCTATCCACTTTTTAAGATGGGAAAAATGAGATCATTTTCAAAACGATATGAGTCTGAATTAGAATATCTTCAAAGAATGGCATGGAGAAATATCAAAATTGTCAGTATTCCTATTCAAGTCTATTACGCCCCTGAAGGTCAAAGAGTATCACATTTCAGGAAAGGGCGCGACTTCACAAGAATATCTGTATTAAACACCCTAATGTGCTTTGTAGCAATATTATACGGCTATCCGTCTATGTTTTTGAGAAAACTCTTTAAATCAAAATAAAGATGACGAAACTATTCCTAAAAATATATGATTTCTTCATTAAAAAGAAATTATTACTTTTTTTAATAACTATCTGTGTTGTAATAATCTGTATTTTTTTCGCTACGAAAATCAATTTCAGCGAAGACATCTCAGGCTTCCTTCCCGAGGATAAACAAAACGAACAGGCGAACTACGCATATCAACATATAGGTGCTTCAAACACCATAATGGTTTATTTCTCAAATGAAGACAAAGAAAATCAGATTCCGGACGCCATAGACGATTTCGTCAATTATTTGTATGATAACAATATTGAGACTTATATCAACAAACTTCAATATTCCATCGATGAAACAGAGATAATAACTAAGATGAATTTCATCTCACAAAACCTTCCATATTTCCTTGAAGAAGATGACTATGAACGAATAGATTCTTTGATTACTAAAGATAACATTCTCAAGCAAATAGAAAACAACAAGAAACTTCTTGGGACAATGCAAGGCGGAATGATGAAGTCGGTGATGGTCAACGACCCGCTTTTCATTTCTGCAGAGCTTCTGAAAGGATTGAGTAAGTTCAAGATGAACGACAATTTCAGTTCAGAAGACGGATATATTTACACTAAAGACGGTGAAGCCGTTGTGATGATTGAATCGAAATATCCGTTGAGTGAGACCGCTAACAATAAGAAACTCACGAAATTAATCGACAAAGCCGCTGAAAATACGATGCAGAACATCCAAGATGTAAAAATCGTTCCTTTCGGAGCGGCATACGTCTCTGTAGGCAATGCGGAACAAATCAAAAAAGACAGTTTTCTGACAATAGCAATCGCTATAATATTGATAGTCGTTATTCTAGGATATTCTTATCGTTCTTTAAAAATAATAATCGCACTTCCATTGGCATTGTTATTCGGAATGATATTCGCTCTCGGAATAACATCCTTCGCCTGCAACGAAGTTTCGCTCATTGCAATAGGAATATCATCTGTCATTATTGGAATCGCTGCAAATTATCCGTTGCATGTCTTAGATCACAAATATCACGGTTTTGGAACGCGACAAACGCTTAGTGACATTGTTAATCCATTGACTATAGGAAATATAACGACAGTAGGAGCCTTTCTGAGTCTGCTTTTCATCAGTTCTCCCGCAATGAAAAATCTTGGTATCTTCGCCTCGATGTTATTGGTAGGAACAATAATTTTTGTATTAGTCGTTCTGCCACATATCATACCTGAAAAAAGCAGATACTATTCCAAAGAACCCAAACGACTTTTCAAGAAATTCACCGACATTCAATTTGAAAACTCAACATCTTTAGTATTGATAATCACCATATTAACTATCATATTCTTATTCTTTGGAAAAGCTGGTTTCGATGCCGACATGAGTAAAATCAATTACATGACTGAAGAACAAAAAGGTTTGATGAAAAAACTCGTCGCCGATACTGAAGACTCCGACAAGACTTTATATGTAGTGGCTGACGGACAAGATATAGAAGAAGCTCTTAATAATTATGAAAGTATTCGCCTTGATTTAGAAGATGTTGCAAATAGTGATACAAGTTTGAGACTTACTTCCATCGGAATTTATCTTCCTTCAAAAAATGTTCAAAGAAAACGTCTTGAATTATGGAGAAACTATTGGAAAGATAAAGATATTTATCCGATTATTGAAGAAGCCGCTGAAGAGACAGGTTTCAAGAAGAACGCATTCACAGGATTTAAAACATTGATAAACAATAATTTCTCAATTCAGGAAACAGATTATTTCTCCCCTCTCACAGACAATCTAGCCGATAACTATATAATAAACGAGGAAAACAGAGCTATGATTTTCTCTGTTCTCCACATAAATACAGAAAATTTTGAAGATGTTAAAAAAGATTTGGAAAACAATCCACTTTACTCAAGCGAAGAAGTCTTCACTTTCAGTCAGGAATCAGCGTTGACAACTGTAGTAAGTTCATTATCAGATGATTTCGATTATGTTCTGTATATATGCAGTTTCATAGTTTTCTTCTTTTTGTTAATATCATTCGGAAGAATAGAATTAAGCCTCATTGCGTTTTTACCGCTTGCGATCAGCTGGATATGGATTCTTTCCATTATGAATATATTTGATATTCAATTTAATATAGTTAATATCATTTTAGCCACATTCATTTTTGGTATGGGCGATGACTATACCATTTTCATGATGGAAGGCTGTCTGTACGAGAACAGATTTGGCAAAAAGATGCTAAGCACATATAAAAGCACTGTCGCACTCTCAGCTTTGATAATGTTTGTCGGAATAGGATGTCTTATCTTGGCTAAACATCCGGCAATGAAACAGTTAGGAGAGGTTGTGATAGTAGGAATGTTCTGTGTAGTATTGGCGGCATACGTCATTCCACCGTTTTTCTTCAAATGGCTGACCACGAAAAAAGGACAAAAAAGAAGCAATCCTATCACTATAAAGAATCTCTCATACACGGTGTTCGCTTTCATTTGTTTTATGATAGGTTCCTTGTATCTGACACTTTTAGGATTTTTCGTATTGACAATAGGAGGCAGAACAGAGAAACATAAAATCATATATCATCGTCATCTTCAGATGGTTTGTAAGTTTGTTTTAAAGAGAATTCCGATGACGAAATGTACGATAAAGAACGAATCAGGAGAAGAGAATCCATTCGACAAGCCTTCCATCATGATTTGTAATCATCAGGCGCACATCGACTTAATGGCGATTTTGGCTTTATCGCATAAGGTTATTGTCGTCACGAACAAATGGGTTTGGAACGCGCCATTTTATCGTTGGATAATACGCTATGCCGACTTTTATCCAACAGAAAAATTCGAGGCAGACGACATTGAACCATTAAGACAAAAGATTAGGGAAGGTTATTCCATTGCTATTTTCCCGGAAGGAACACGATCGGAAGACTGTTCGATATTACGATTCCACAAAGGAGCGTTTTACCTTGCTAAAGAATTGAATATCAGCATAATTCCCGTCATGATACATGGATTTGGCTATGTACTTCCTAAGAAATATATGCTTCTGAAAAAAGGAGAACTCAACATAAGAATAATGCCACGCATTTCTTCTGAAGAAACAGATTATCAAACACTTTGCAAAGAAACTCGTAAGATCTACAAACAAAGATATTCCGAATTATGCAAGGAAATAGAAACCGCTGATTATTATGCCGATGAAGTTATAAACAATTATCTTTACAAAGGTAAGGACATATTAAAACGAGTTCGTAAGTCATTATCACTCAATCACAACTATAAAGAACTAATAAATAACATTCCTGATAAGGGGAATATATTGTTAAAGAATGTTGGATTAGGAGAAATATCATTATTAGCGGCTTTGGTTCGTAAGGAAATAAGTTTCACTGCTGTTATAGAAGATGAAGAAAATTATCATACAGCAAAGAATTGCGTCTCAGTTCCAAATAATTTAATATATTTACAAAAATTAGATAAAGAAACTACTTTCAACTATATTATTGATTGTCATGGAGAATAATTACGAAGTCATTGTAATAGGAAGTGGATTGAGCGGATTGTCGATAGCGTACATTCTCGCTAAGAATGGTTTTAAGGTAGCAGTATTAGAGAAGAACGCACAATTTGGAGGTTGCTTACAATCGTTCAAACGTGAAGGAGTGACATTTGAAACCGGCATGCATTATGTTGGAAGCATTGAAGAAGGACAGATTTTGCATAAATATTTTAACTATTTATCTATTCTTGATGATATTGAACTATCTTCATTAAACAAATCTTGTTACGACATCATTGATTTTAGAGGAGAAAGATATAGTTATGCGAACGGACATGAGAATTTCGTAGAGACATTATCTCAGAAATTTCCTTACAATGTAAATGACATAAAAGAATATGTCAAGGCAATTCACAATGTCACTGAAAACTCACCCTATTATTCTTTCAAAAATTTTGACACACTAAACATCTTGGATCCCGCACACGTTAAAACAAGCATTAACGGATACATTTCTCAAATAACTAAGAATGAGGCACTTCAGAATGTTTTGACGGGAAACATTCCTTTATATGCAGGATTAAAAGACAAGACTCCTTTATATATACACGCATTGATAAGCGATTTCTACATCAACAGCGCATATAGGATTGTAGGCAGCAGTGACAATATAGCTAAATCTCTCGTCAAGTCATTGAGAAACATAGGAGTAGAACTATTCAACAACAGCGAAGTCGATAAAATAATATGCGATAACAAGCAGGTAACCGCTGTTGAATTAAAAAACGGGAATCATATAAATACTAAATATCTTATTTCTTCCATACATCCGGAATATCTTCTTAAGATGATTGATTCTCCTTTAATAAGAAGAGCATACAGGGATAGGATTCGTAATATGGAACAAACTGTTTCCACATTTACTGTATTCATTAAGTTTAAGGAGAATACAGTCCCATATTTAAACAGCAACTTCTTTAAGTATAGAGATAAAACTATCTGGGATTGTGAGACTTATACAGAAGAAAGCTGGCCTAAGAGTTATCTTTACATGCATCAATGTTCTGAAAAAGACCAGAAATTCGCGAAAGGAGCAATTTTGTTCGCTTATATGAATTATGCTGATGTGATGCAATGGGATGGAACTCGGATTGGCAGAAGAGGAGCTGATTATGAAGAGTTTAAAAAGATAAAGGCAGAGAAACTATTATCATGTCTAGAGAAGGACATGCCAGGTATTTTGAGTAATATTGATAATTATTGGACTTCCAGCCCACTCACATATCAGGATTACACTGCAACAAAAGAAGGTTCCACATATGGCGTTGTTAGAGATGTCAGTTCACCTATTCAAACAACGATATCACAAAGGACCAAGATTCCTAACCTATTCCTTACAGGACAGAACACTAATTCGCATGGAGTTTTGGGCGTGATTATCAGTTCAGTAATAACGGCGAGCGAATTATTGGGAAAAGAATTTTTAATAAATCAGATAAATGAATTTTAATAATAAAAAATAGTATTTTTGTATATAAAATTTTAGAGTATGAAATGTAAACTTATATATCCAAGATGGAATAAACTTCCTGGACAAACGACTTTCAATTTACCTCCTCATGGACCAGTTGTTTTTGCAGCTTCATTACCTGATTTTGTAGAAGTATCTTTTACTGACGAGAATGTTGAAGAACTTAACTTTGACGAAGAATGTGATTTTGTCGCTATCTCTATGATGCTCACCACACAAGTAAAACGCGGTTGGGCTATTGCGACAGAATATAGGAAAAGAGGCAAGAAAGTCATATTTGGTGGTATCTCAACGATGCTTCATGCGGAGGAGACATTACAATATGCAGATGCGGTGTTTTTAGGAGAGAGCGAAGGTCGTATGGAAGAAGTCATCAACGATTTAAGGAACGGCACTTTGAAGAAGGTATATAATTATATGGGGCAGCAGCCTCCTATCGAGATTGTTGGTCCTGCTAGAAGAGATTTATATAAACGCGACTTATACAATCACAAAGGTGTTCCTATGGTCGATCTGTTTCATGCTTCACGCGGATGTCGTTTCAGCTGTTATCCTTGCGCCGTCTCATATCTAGGTGGACGTTGCTTCCGTCCTCGTCCGATAGATAAAGTAGTCGAAGATTTAGCTACAATAGATAACAACCGTCTTTTTATCGTTGATAACTCATTGGCACAAAATAAAGAATGGGAGATGGAACTATTCAAGGAACTCATTCCATTCAAGAAAAAATGGATAAGTCACACCATAGAAGACGACCCACAAGTCCTCGACCTCGCAGCACAAGCAGGCGCATGGTATGTATATCAAGCTGTCTATGACACATCAGATTATATCAAAGAACGCGTGAAACGTTATCATGACTACGGTATCGGTGTAGAAGGAACAATTCTACTTGGACTCGACAATCAAACAGAAGACGACATCAAACGCTTGATCGACTTCTTGTTGGAGATAGATTTGGATTTGGCAGAGTTCACAGTATTGGCGCCTTTCCCACATACAAAAGCCTACGATGACTTAATGCGTCAAGGACGTATCTTCGATCATGATTGGGATCACTTCAACGCAGGACAGGTTGTTTATCAACCAAAACATATGACGCCAGAAAAGCTTCAGGAACTCTATGATTATGCTTGGAAGTCGTTCTACAAAGATGAAAGCCAGGAACAAAAGATGTTCAAGCTATTCTCTAAAGTCATGATGAGAGAGATGGAAGACGGCACTTATCGTCCAAGAGACAGACGACTTATCAATAAATCATTCGGTAAAGATGTAGTAAGAAATATTAATTTGAATAAGAATGAATAATTGTTAAGAAAATGAGAGTTTCAGAAAAATATTACGACGAGATTTTTAAGTTTGCGGGACAATGGGATATGCCGAGCAGCTGTGGTTTGAAAATCATCAATAAAAATGATAAAAATTACGTCATTGTCACAGAGTTGTACCAAGACAACCCTGGAACATCAGTAACATACGCAGGCAAGTCATTGATGGAACAGATCTGCAGGGCAAAGAATCTAGATACAAACAATATTGTTTATATAGAATGTAATCCCGACACCAACTCAAAACTTTCTTTTTACGATGAAGAATATTTTGAGGTTAGTTTTGAAGAAGGAAAGATGCCCGCATATCGTCAGTTGACAATAGAAGAGGTAAAAGAGATTATTGAATAATAGTAGAGACGCGTCAATGACACCTTAAAATAATAAACAAGATGTCATTGACACGTCTCAACATAAAACGTCAAATAAACAATAATAAACAAGATGTCATTGACACGTCTCAATATAAAACGTCAAATAAACAATAATAAACAAGATGTCATTGACACGTCTCAATATAGGACAATATATATGATTAAAAGATTTCTGATATTATTTGTGATGACTTTCTTGGTCTCTAATCTGGTTTTCTCTCAATCGAAGATTAGAGTTTGGGAAGGTGTTGAGTCGATGAAGAAAGCTAAGAAAGAAATCTTAATCTATCCAGCCTCTCAGGATAACAACAATGGTTCTGCTGTAATTATTTGTCCTGGAGGCAGTTATCATCATCTTGGCGTTCCTCATGAAGGGATCAAATCTGCTGAATGGTTCAATAAGCAAGGTCTGTCGGCTTTTGTTTTATGTTACAGGACAGCATATAACGGAGCACATCATCCAGCCATGATACAAGACTTTCAACGTTGCATGCAGTTCGTGAAGGAAAACGCCGATAAATATGGAATAGACACTACAAGAGTCGGAGCCATAGGTTATTCAGCTGGTGGTCACCTTGTTACCATGGCAGGTGCTATAGGTAAAGAAAACTTTCTCAAAGAATTAGGAGTTGAAACTAAAGTCGGCTTAAGACCTAGTTGGGTAGCTTCAATATACCCTGTTGTCTCAATGCAAGACAGCATAGCACATCGTAAATCGAGAAAGAATCTTATTGGGGAGGAGCTGACTAAAGAGAACTTCGATAAATTTTCCATGGAGTTGCAGATTCCGGACGATATGCCTCCGATGTATATACAGGCATCCATTGACGATGAGGTAGTAGATTATCGTAATAGCGTTGCGTTAGATAAAGCATTGAAAGATAGAAATATAATTCATAAGTTCGTATTATTTGAGACAGGAGGTCATGGCTATGGAATGAAGGAATGTGACTTTACGACTGAGTCAAGATGGCAAGACATTCTGTTACAATGGCTTAAAGATATTGATGTTATAAGATAAATATGGAAACAAAAATGAGATATCCTGAAATTGAGTTTCAACCACTTGATGTCATAAAAAAATATCAAGAGGAAAGATTGGTAGAGACTATTAAATATCTCAACGAGAACTCTCCTTATTATAAGAGATTATTCGCTGAAAATCATATAGATATTTCAAAGATAAACACAATAGAATCATTACAAGGTATTCCTTTTACAGAAAAGAATGACTTACAGAGATATAACGATGATTTTTTATGTGTTCCTAAAGAAAAGATAGTCGATTACATCACGACTTCTGGAACAACAGGAGAGCCTGTCGTTTTTGCTTGTAGTGAGAAGGATTTACAACGTTTAGCATATAATGAAAAGATATCTTTCATGTGTGCTGGATTAAGACCTGGAAATATATTACAGCTTATGACGACCATGGACAAACGTTTCATGGCAGGATTAGCTTATTTTTTAGGTATCAGAGAGCTAGGTGCAAGTATTATTCGTGTTGGGAATGGCATTCCTGAGCTTCAGTGGGATACAATACAAAGGATGAAACCCGACACCATCATGTGTGTTCCATCGTTCATACTTAGGTTAATACAATATGCAGAAGAGCACAACATAGATTATAGGAATTCCAGTGTAAAACGCATCATCGGGATTGGAGAGGGTTTGCGTGATCAAGAATTTAATCTTAACTTACTTGGCAGCAAGATAAAAGAGAAATGGGATATCGATTTGTATGCGACTTATTCATCTACAGAGATGTCAACTACATTTCCTGAATGCGAATATGGATGTGGTGGTCACCATCATCCTGAGTTGATTATAGTGGAAATCATAGGTGATGACGACAAGCCAGTCAAAGACGGTGAAGTCGGTGAAGTTGTGATAACGACATTAGGCGTTGAGTCGATGCCATTGTTGAGATTCCGCACCGGCGATATGGCAAGCATACATACGGAGCCATGCAAATGCGGACGTCATTCTTTCCGCATCAGTCCCTTGGTAGGTAGAAAAAACAATATGATAAAATTAAAGGGAACCACATTATATCCACCTGCTATTTTTGACATCTTAGACAATACCGATTATGTAGAGAATTATGTTGTTTATGTAGATTACAACAGTGCTGGAACTGATGAGGTAACTGTTAAGATCGGACTTAAATACAAGCCAAATTTCGATGCGGTAAAGGAATTAAAAGACCGTTTCAGAGCGCGTATCAGAGTTGCCTGCGAGATTGAGATCGCTGATGTGAATGAGATACAAAAGATCAATTATCCCGCTACAAGCCGTAAACCTGTTAAATTCATTGATAAAAGAAAATGATTATGGAAAATTTCGACGACATCAGACCTTACAACGAACAAGAAGCAACAGAAGCTATCAAAAGATTAGCCAACAATGAATTATTCTCTATCGTCATCAACACCGTATTCCCTAATATCGATGTCGAACAATATCGAAAAGAATTTCTTAATTATAAAAATATACGTGATTTTCAGTCGGGTTTTATGTTTAATGCAATAGAAAGTATTATAAATAAAACATCATCTGGCTTGACATATAACGGAATAGAAAATGTTGATAAGAACATTAATTATATGTTGGTCAGTAACCACAGAGACATTGCTTTAGATGCCACCCTTTTAGCTTATATATTCTATATCAATAATTTAGACACATTTGAAATAACATTTGGAAGTAACTTGATGCAAGGAGATTTTGTCATTGATTTCGGCAAGATTAATAAGATGTTCAAGATTTCCAGAGGTGGTAATGCAAGAGACTTTTACAAAGACTCACTCCACGTATCGAATTATATGCGACACACCATTACCGAGAAAAAACAGTCAGTATGGATCGCACAACGCAACGGAAGAACAAAAGACGGCTCTGATGAAACAGAAATAGGCGTTCTAAAGATGTTTTCATTGAGTAGTGATAAAAATTTCGTTGAGAATCTTAATGAGATTAAAATATTACCAATATCCATATCATACGAATACGAGCCTTGCGATTTCCTCAAGGCAATGGAGATTTATATCTCCAGTTATCAGAAATATATAAAAGAAGCCGGCGAGGATCTTAGAAGTATAATCACGGGCATCATGCAACCGAAAGGTCAAATAAACATCTCTATTACAAAACCTATTTCTGAAGAAGAATTAAAATATTGCGATTCATTTGAGAAGAACAACAAGTTCGTGCATCTAGGTAAAATTATGGATCTCAGAATTCTAACTAATTATAAGCTATATAAAACAAATTATATTGCACACGATATATTAAATAAATCGTATCGATATGAAGAATTTTATAACAAAGAAGAAAAGGAACAATTCATAGACTATATGAAGGATGGCTTGAACAAACTTCCGTGTGCTATAACGGACGATATAAGCGAGTTAGAGACTATCTTCCTGAAAATATATGCTAACCCAGTGAGTAACATCATTCATATAAGAGAATAAATTAGCATATCATTAACATAAAATTCTAATTTTTAATATTCTATCTTGCTCAAAACTCTGTTTATAAACCAAAAAACAGAGTTATGAGTATGAATAGTAATTTATTATTTATCGTAATAATATCGATATGCCTACATTCATGTGGCGATAAATCAATAACTTATAAAATTCCAGGCATGGATGATCAATATTATTTTGATGATATTAAGATTCATAAAGGTGAAAATATTCATAATATGGTCAGGACAGAGACTGTAAGTCTTGATATTCCATTATGTTATGATAAATCAGATAGTTATACCGATTTTAATACATTCTTAAAAGACAATAATACCTTATCCTTCATCATAATGAAAAACGACAGCATCATTTATGAGGAATATTTCTACGACACTTTGAGACATCCAAGGACACCGATTTTTTCAATTACAAAATCATTTGTATCCACATTATTAGGCATTGCTATTGATGAAGGATATATAGAGAGTATAGAAGATCCCATTACGAATTATATTCCTGATCTTTATCCTTTTAAGGACATCACTTTAGAGATGCTTTTAAACATGCATTCTGGATTAGATTGTAATATGATTATGAAAGATGCGGAAATATATTTTTCTAAGGATTTAGACAAGCATATAGAAAAATATTACATTAAAGACGGATACGACTCGAGATTTAAATATATGAATGTCAACACCTTATTATTATCAATAGCTATTGAGAACGCTTGTGGTATTAATCTGGCAGAATATTTAGAAGACAAGTTATGGCAGAGGGCAGGAATGAGTAAGGATGCAAGTTGGAGTGTTGATTGTAAGGAGCACAATCAGGTGAAAGGATTTTGTGGTATTAATGCAGCTCCTATTGATTTAGTGAGATTTGGATCATTATATCTTAACGAAGGATATTACAATGGAGATCAGATAATTCCAAAAGAATGGATTAAAGAAAGTTTTAAGAAGCAGAATAAGTTAAAAGATGATGATGGACGTTATTATTCATACAGTTGGCGCATCACTGAACATGGCAGTTTGGTTGCAGTTGGATTTTTAGGGCAATATGTTTATATAGATCCCGAGAAAAAGATGGTAATTGTAAGAACGGGGGAGTCATACGATAATTTTGATTGGATAGAATTCATGGAGAAGATTGCATATTCAGTGGTAGAGGCATAATCACAACAAGTCCTCTATCTCCTCTTTCGTCAAAGCTGTTATATCCATCATAAACTCTACACTTGCTCCCGCAGACTTTAGATTTTTAAGCATCTGTACTTTGGCTTTTTCAATGCCTTCTTGCAGCCCTTCCTCTCTACCTATTCTTTTACCTTCAGACAGACCTTCTTCTCTTCCCATTCTTTTACCTTCAAACAGACCTTCTTCTCTTCCCATTCTTTTACCTTCAAACAGACCTTCTTCTCTTCCCATTCTTCTGCCTTCTTGCAGTCCCTCCTTTCGTCCCATCTCCCTGCCTTCAAGCAATCCCTCACCTCGTGAGGTGTATATGTTGTCTTTCAATATCACAGTGTTATCCAAATGTCGATAATATGCCGACAACTCTTCCTTACTCATCAGCGCTAGCTCCAGTTTCTTCCTCGCCTCTTCCAATCCAGGTGCGGTTGAGTCTTGCGGAATATCCCCAGTACTCAGATAATACACCCACTCTTCCAATGGAGTGCCAGGTTCGCCCTTAAAATCGTTTACTTTAAGAATATAATATTCCGGATATAGCTCGCTGACCACATCCACCTTGAACTT
>SUWT01000099.1 GCA_015061335.1 Lentimicrobiaceae bacterium
CATTCCATCAAAGTATATCCATATCATTAACTGTCATTTATTTACAAGCTTATCGCCAAACTGTCTTTGGCAACATTACATAATTATACAAAAAAAAAGACTGTCTAAACTTGTTAGACAGCCTCATTTTCTTAATATTTTAAAGACCTTATGAAATCTTTTATCTCTTCTTTATCAGTATCAACATCAAAGACCTTCTCCGGCTTGAGATAGAATAAATCCTTGTTTTCCTTGAATCGCTTCTCTCCTCCACCAGTAATATTGAGCATTATAACATCATCTTTACCGACAAGATTACCCTCAACAGCCTGAATCAATGATGCAGTAGCTACAGCAGCAGCAGGATTTATATCGATACCCTCTAACTCCTCAAACATGGCAGCAGCCATCTCTGCCTCCTCATTGCTGATAGCAAAGAATTCTCCATCAGTATCTTTTAAGGTATCATACAAGCCACCTACTAATGAATAAGGCGGCTTACGATTAGATAATACCTTGGCGACTATAGCATTAGCATCAACTCTAGCTTTATCGGTATCGTATGGCAACATCTCTCTTGAATCTTGCTTCCAAGCATCATACATAGGTGTGAATGGCTTATTCTGAGAAACGAAAATTCTTGCCTTATGACTACCATATCGACCATCTTCAATGAATCTTAAATTAGCTTCCCATGCCGCAATAGCACCCGTGCCACTACCTACTGCCTGAAAATAATAATCAGGAATCCTTCCAATAAATGTAGTCGCCGACAACATTGTCGTTCCCATACCATCACGACGTGCTATGTTCTTGGCTCCTCCTTCAGCAAAATATCCATCAAGTTCACACGCAATGTTACCCAAATTAATCGCATCGAAATAATCACTTCCCGATGCAGAACAAATCAATTTAACACATGGGTTTAATTTATCCTCAAACCATAAGGCATCAATATTATCTTCAGGAACAGTCAATAAAAGCTTTATATTATTGTCAGAACAAACCTGTGCAAAAGCCCTGGCTGTATTACCTGCCGATGAAACTACTATCACATCGTTCTTCTGTTCCTCACTCAAACGTGCACATATTGAATATGCCTCCGTCTCCTTGAATGAACATGTACGCATCATGGCACCTCTCTCAGGATAATATCCACTGAATGTGATATACAAATTATTCAACCCCAATTTTGAAGCTAATAACTCACTCTTGTATGTAACTGGTTTAGAATCACATTTCAATATCTTCTTGATAGGAAGCCAATCGGAATAACAATATAATCCTTCATGATCTTCTTTAACTTCCAACTGCTTCTTGGCATATATAGCTCTAATTAAACTCGGCTTTTCTTCTCCCTTAAAGTCAAGCAACCATAGTGAATCTTCACATACATTTCCTGTTGCGACCGACTTAATCTGATATTCTGTAGGTTTGAACATATCTATCTTATCTTTAAAACAATGCGCAAATATACAATAATTAGTAAAATAATATACTATTTTTACAAATGTCTCCTTGTTTTTTTAAAAATTTGTTTATTTCTGTAAAAAATATTATATTTGCGAAAAATTTGTACAAACTTTAAAAATCAAGCCTATGAAAAAAACATTACTTCTAGTATTGGCATTAATCTTTGCTAATACAATGTTCGCTCAAAACAGAGCAGGTCTTATCAGTGAAAACTTCGATGACACCAGCCTGCCATCAGGATGGTCAATTAGCGGTGTAGGACAAGGAAACTGGTCTATATCTGCAAGTAACAAAGCTGGTGGAGACGCTAATGAACTTATGCTTTATTGGAGTCCTCAGTTCAATGGTATTTCAAGAGTTGTTACAACTCCTGTAGATTTAACAGGCATATCTGAAGTCGTTATCTCTTTCAAACATTACCTCGACAACTATGACGGAGCTAACACAATTGGTATCGCTACCTCATCAGACAACGGAAACACATGGAATGATGCTTGGTCACAATCATACTCATCATCTGGACAATACAACATCTCTCAAGTGGTGACAACACCGGATATGGGTAATTCCAATGTTTTATTCTGCTTGTTCTTCTCAGGAAACGCTTATAACATTAACAACTGGTATTTCGATAATATTGAAATCTTCTCTCAGGAAAATCTAGATGCCAGCTTATCAAGCATCGAAGTTCCTTCAATGTCAGGTGCCGGAAATAAAGAAATTGCTTTCCAAGTTAAAAACATGGGTATTAGCACAATAGAATCTGTAGAAGTCGAATACGAAATCGAAGGTTTTGATCCTGTAACTGAGACATTCAGCGTCAACATCCCATCTTTGGAAACAACAGAACTCTCATTCTCAGAATCAGTCAGCCTCATCCCTGGAACATACCATCTAAGCATCAATATTGTTTCTGTCAATGGCACTACAGACGACGAATTAAACAATAACAGTATGGAAAAGGATCTTATGATAGCATTAGGTGCAGCACAAAGAATCCCTATGATAGAACACTTCTCAAGTTCCACATGTGGTCCTTGCGTCAGTGTTAACCAACAAATGCTTAATCTAACCAACAACAATCCTGGCAAATACACATACACAAAATACGCTATGGACTGGCCTGGTTCCGGCGACCCTTATAACACAGATGAAGGCGATGTCAGAAGAAATTATTACGGCGTTTCTGCTGTTCCTCAGACATTCCTCGATGGCGCTGATCAAGGCTTCGCTGCCGTAACACAAGGTGCTCTCGATGCCGCATACAATACGCCTTCTTTCGCTAATATCAGAGGAGCTTTCAATGTTGAAGGTAATACCATCAATGTAATAGCCGACTTCATGTCATATGTCGATATGACAAACGTCAGAGCTTTCGTATCTGTAAACGAAAAAACTACAACAGGCAATGTAGGTGGCAACGGAGAATCAGAATTCCACCATATTATGATGACAATGTTTGACAACCCTAACGGACACGAAATCAGCATTAACGCAGGCGAATATCACCGCCTCGAGTTATCTTACGATATGTCTTCAACCCATGTTGAGGAAATGAGCGACTTGGAAGTTTCTTTATGGTTACAAGATCTCTCAACAAAAGAAATGTATAACAGCCACTTCGCATACGACTACACCGATCACTGCTATCCAGTTCAAAACCTCAATATCTCTAATGAGGAAAGTACAGTGGTTGTGACCTGGGACGCCCCTGAAGCTGGTACTCCAACAGCTTATAACGTATATGTCAATAATGAATTGGTAGCTGAAAATACAACAGATCTATCTTACAGCTTCAACGCTGAAAACGCTCTTTATATAGCAGAAGTTGTAGCTATGTATGATAATGATAGATCATCAGTAGGCGTTGTCCAAACCTTTAACCTAACAGTGGATGTTAACGAATACCAAGAAAACACATACAACATCTATCCTAACCCAGCTGATAACTATGTAAGAATAGTTGGAGACAACATCAGAACAGTTAATATATATAACTGCTTAGGTGCTTTGGTCGATAGTTTCGAAACAAATGACAATAATTTGGAAATAAGCACAAGTAAGTATAACACCGGTATCTATTTCATCAACATTCAACAAAATAACGGTGAAACATCTACCAAAAAATTAGTTATAACACATTAATACAAAACGATTTTTTCATGTTTTTTAATCAGAGAGTCATCCAAACGGATGGCTCTCTTTTGTTTTATTTTATTTTTGATTTATTTAATTAATGTTTGCTTATATGTTAATTTTTACTTATTTTTGTGGGTTATTTTAGCAAATTGAAATGTATCACAAAAAATAAAAAAATGAAACGAGCAAAAACTATCATTATGTTGGCTTTGGCATTCATAATCGCCATGCCGGCAAATCTTTCCGCACAGAAAAAAGGCAAGAAAGAAGCTAAAGATGAACGTGTCTATCAAATAACAGACGAGGTCGTAGTCCCTCATACATCTGTAAAAAACCAAGCTCAATCGGGCACTTGCTGGTGCTTTGCTGGTATCGGTATGGTCGAAGCTGAAATATTAAGAAAATACAATGTAGATATTGACCTCTCTGAGATGTATCTGGTACGTTGGGCTTATACACAAAAATTCGAGAAATTCGTCCGCATGCAAGGAACATGTAACTTCAGCCCTGGCGGTGAGGTGTTCGATGTTTTATACGCCATTGAAAATCAAGGTATGATGACTGAAGACGCTTACAATGGTTTAGTGTTAGGCGAAGACAGACATCAACATGGTGAATTACACAGCGTTTTAGCTGAGTATGGTAAAATAGTCAACAGAAAACTGAACGGCAAAATCAGTAAAGCATGGGACGATATGGTACAATCAATATTGGATGTTTATCTAGGAAAAACACCGGAATCTTTTGAATATGAAGGCGTTAAATATGATGCAAAATCATTCGCAAATAAATACCCTATCAATATCAACGATTATGTTCAAATAGGTGCCTTTACATTCAAACCTAATTATGAACCATATATCATGCCAATACAAGATAACTGGACAAACACCTTGACATACAATATGACTCTTGATGAACTCATGAATGAACTCGACAACGCCTTAAATAACGGATACACAGTAGGATGGGCTCAAGATGTCAGCGATAAAGGCTTCAGCCGCAACGCAGGCGTTGGCGTAGTACTTGAAAATGATGTAGAGAAAATCAGACAATCTGACCCTAAAAAATATAAGGACATGAGCGATGACGAAATATTAGAGGGTCTGTATAAATTCGAAAGCATCATGCCTGAAAAAGATATCGACGATGCTATGCACCAAGAAGCCTACGACAACGGACAAACAACCGACGACCATAGCATGCTCATCGTAGGTATAGCACACGACCAAAATGGCAACAAATATTATAAGGTAAAGAACTCATGGAGTCCAAAAAACGGATTCGATGGATATTGGTATTGCTCAGAACCTTTCGTCCGTTTACACACAATGTTCTTCACACTTAACAAAGAAGCCTTAAGCGATGATATGAAAGCTAAATTAAATTTCTAAATATTATTTATTAACAAAAAAAATCAAATTATCATGAATTTCAAAAAATTCTTCGCAGCAACAGCATTAGCATTCGTTATGCCTTGCTTTGCAAATGCACAAGAAGCTGAACAAGCTCCAAAGGAAGAAGGTTGGATCTTCTCAGAAGAGGTTAGACTTCCTATCACATCTATCAAAGATCAAAACGCAGCAGGTACATGCTGGTGCTATTCATCATTAGCATTTGTCGAAGCTGAATTATTGCGCATGGGTAAACCTGAATACGATTTCTCAGAAATGTTCCTCGTATGGAATACTTACATGGATCGCGCTCAAGCCACAGTACGTACACACGGCGACATCTCCTTCTCTCAAGGCGGCTCATTCTACGACGTACTCTATGGTATCAAACATTATGGCTTAGTCCCTGATACGGAATTACCTGCAGGAGTAACTCACGGTGATGTTTTATCTGACTTCTCTGAATTCTCAAGAGTTTGTGACCCTTTCGTAGAAGGTATCATTAAAGGTAGAAAACTCCAAACAGACGCTGAAGGCAACCCATTATGGAAAAAAGCTATGACAGGCATCCTCAATGCCTACATCGGCGAACGCCCTGAAACATTCGTTTACGAAGGTAAAGAATATACTCCTATGACATTTGCTGAATCAACAGGTTTCAACCCAGATGATTATGTAAACCTAGCCTCTTTCTCACACCACCCATTCTATGAACAATTCGTTATCGAAGTTCAAGATAACTGGCGCTGGGGCACAGCTTACAACCTCCCTATCGACGAATTCATGGAAGTAATGAACTATGCTATCGACAACGGATACACCATCGCTTGGGGTTCTGACGTAAGTGAAAAAGGTTGGTTAAGAGGCGACAACGCAGGTATCGCTGTCCTCCCTGACCTCGAAGCTAAATCAAATAACGACGCTGGCACAGACATGGCACGTTGGATCGGATTAAGCGCTTCTGACAGAGCAAAAGAAGGTTATTCAAAACCAACTCCTCAACGCATAGTAACTCAAGAAGACCGCCAAATAGCTTACGACAACTACGAAACAGGTGATGACCACGGCATGCTTATCTACGGTAAAGCAAAAGACCAACTCGGCAACAACTACTTCATCGTAAAGAACTCATGGGGTGACTATGGTAAATACGAAGGTTCTTTATACGCTTCTGAAGCCTTCGTACGTTACAAAACTATGAACATCATCGTTCATAAAGACGCTCTTCCAAAACATATCAAGAAAGCTCTCGGTATCAAATAAAAAAAAGCGGTCAGTTGACCGCTTTTTTTATTTAACTGAATATAATATCATCTGAAAAAATTTTGTAATCTCAGAAAAAATCATTACCTTTGTACCCATGATGGTACTTCTGCACATATTATTAGCGTTCAGCTGTCAGCTATTAGCCGTCAGTTGTCAACAGACTTCGTGCACGGTGCCTGAGCCTGTCGAAGGCACAACATCCGGCA
>SUWT01000100.1:0-3465 GCA_015061335.1 Lentimicrobiaceae bacterium
CAAAATTCTATATATCAGCTACATATAATCTGAGTTTGGCACACATTTCGTGATTTTTGGCACACGTGTGCCAGAATATGCGGCAACTAAAAGACCTGTCTTACACCTCTTGTCACATGTCGTTTATTTATTTTCCTACGCAGTATGATGCCAACTTTCCAAATCCATTTTTGAGAATTTTCAACCATCTTGAAAATCAGTATGTTGTGCCTTATCTTGGCACACGTGAGACAAAAGAGAAACATGATGTGTGCCAAAACGTGTGCCATCATTTTGATTTTGCTTATAATACACTTTTATGACCTTATAAATCAAGGATTTATACTTCTGGTTAAAAAAGAAACAATCACAAATGCTATCGTGTGCCACGAAAACAATCTGAAACAACTTGAATTTTGATTTTTTGGTAAACATGTTTTCTTCATTTTGTGTGGTTTTGTTTGTTTCCGTAAATGCTATTTTCTAATTAAAGATGAAGCGATATTTTTCAAAATTTCTACTGATTCTAACCTTTGAAGTACAATTTCATCAGTTTAGTGCAGTTTGGATATATAACAAAAAGACTGGACTGGTACACTTGTTTTCTTTTTACCCGAATTAATCTTAAATGATGTTTCAATCAAATAGATTTGTTGGGTGTAGTTATAGGTGTTTTATTATTCTAAAACTGGTAATTTATCATATTAAGAGTCTGTTTTTGTGCAATAATTACTTTGTACTGCATAAAATAGTACGTTTTTTATGCAATACGCTTTGTAAATTAAAGGAAAACTCTTGAGGAAAGAATGTTGGAATGGGAGTTTACCCTTATATAGTAAGAGTTATGTAAAAATTAAGGATAAAAGTAATTGGGATAATGTAAAATAGTGGCAGTCTTGAATACCTTTTTATATCTTTTGAATAGAATTTGTCATTGTAAACAGCATAAAAAAGGTTGTACGCATACAACCATATTGAAAACATTTTGTATATTTGCAGTACGTAATAATAAATAAGATATCATATGAAATACCTAAATATAAAGAAAGCTTTGGCTGCATGGCAACAGTTACAACCATTATCAGAGAAGGATAGGGATAGACTTAGCCGTCGTTTTACTGTTGACTTCAACTATAATAGCAATCATATAGAGGGTAATACGCTGACTTATGGCCAAACGGAAATCTTGTTGTTATTCGCCAAGGTGATTGGAGAGGCAAGCGTGCGCGATGTGCAAGAAATGACAGCAAGCAATGTGGGCTTGCGAATGATGACAGAAGAGGCGAAGGTAAAAGAGACTCCTTTGACGCAAAACTTTATTAGAACACTACATCAGACATTACTTCGTGAGGATTATACGGTATATCGTAATTTGCCTGGTGGAGTTCAGACGAGCTATATGATACATGCTGGACAGTATAAAACTCGTCCTAATAGTGTAATTACACGATATGGTGACAGATTTGAATATGCTTCTCCTGAAGAAACTCCCAGTCTGATGGCAGACTTAGTGGATTGGTATAACAAGGCAGAGCAAGAGGGCAAACTCTCTCCTGTGGAACTGGCTGCACTATTCCATTACCGCTATATACGCATTCACCCCTTTGAGGATGGCAATGGACGTATCGCCCGACTGATGGTGAACTTTATCCTTACACGCCACGATTATCCGATGATTGTAGTCCGTAGTCGCAAGAAGAGTGAGTATTTGGAAGCTTTACATCAGGCAGATCTTGAGGTTGGCCCCGTACCAAGTGATGGCGCTCATGCTGACATCAAGGAAATTCGTCCGTTCTTGAAATACTTTAATGAGCTTGTAGCTACAGAGGTGTATAATGATGTATTGTTTGTAAGCGAGAAGAACGAGAATGTGTGGTGGTACGATGGAGAGCGAATAGTATTCCGCACCCTGAACTATACGAAGATATTAAATGCTATGCGAACTGAACCCACACTGACATTGGCTGATATGCGTGAGATTACAGGAATCAGCATTACAGCCATCCAAAAACTACTTGACCAACTCATCCAAAAGAAATATGTTGAGCGCGGTGAAAAAGATGGTAGTTGGAGGGTATTTGTGACGCAGTAAACACAACTATACGGTATTACAGAGTATTAATCCTTTAAACAAAAAATAATGAATTTAGAAGAGAAAATTATAGGCGAAATAAAAGGTGATTTCACGATAGAGGCATACCAGAGAGGCTATCGCTGGGGAGAAGACGAAGTGAAGTATCTCCTTGAAGACATCAACGAAATTCCAGATGGTCAGAAGTACTGCCTTCAACCTGTAGTAGTCAAAAACGTGAATGACAAGTATGAACTGATTGATGGTCAGCAGCGTATGACTACACTCTATTTGATTATGAAGTATTTGAATGCCTATGTAGACATTAATTATAGTATTGAGTACACCACACGAAAAAGTGAGAATAATCATATTGGAAGTAAGGAACTGCTTGAAAGTATTGATAAGATAGACCTTACCCTTAGTTCAAGCAACATAGATGAGTTGTTCATCAAGAAATCTTATGGTATAATAAAGACGTGGTTTAATGGTGAGAAGTCAAAGATGATGAGTTTCGCCAATAAACTGCAGAAGTATGTCACAATTATATGGTATGAGGTAGATGAAGACGAAGACAGCGTAAGCATATTCACTCGCTTGAATATCGGCAAGATTAACCTTACCAACGCAGAACTTGTAAAGGCATTGTTTCTTAGCCGTGGCAAGAAGGACTCCGAAGGTCGCTATGCTGGAAATCCTTATGGAATAGAGGAAAAGAAACAACATGAAATTGCTCTAGGGTGGGACTCCATGGAGAAAGATTTGCATGACGAAAAATTCTGGTCTTTCATTACCAATGAAAAGTCTGATCGTTATCCTATTCGCATGGAGTTGTTGTTTGACATGATAGAAATGAAGCCGGGCAATGAGAGCAATTTCTATACATTTAACAGGTTCTATGAGCGGTTTAAGAACTCCGACAATAAATATGAAACATGGGAACTTATTGAACGATACATGCAGCAGCTAAAGGAATGGTACAATGACTTTGACTTGTTCCACCACATCGGATTCCTTGTTGCTACTGGCACAAGCGTGAAATCCCTTCTTGACATAGCTATGAGTACCGATAATCCTATCAAGAAATCAGAGTTTCGTCTTAAGGTGCTTGAAATGATACGACAGAGAATGATATTCAAGGTGGGGGAAGAAGAAATAGACTATGCAGAACTGAATTATGAAAAGCATTCAGAGTATATACAGTACGTCCTTCTTCTGTTTAATGTCGAGACTATCAGACAAAAGGGAGACGAGAACATCCGCTTCCCTTTTGATCGATACAAAAATGAAGGTACCTGGTCTTTGGAGCATATTCATGCCCAGAACTCTGAAAGTCTGAAAACCAACCAAGAATGGAAGGATTGGCTTGAAATCCACAAGAAATCCCTTGAGGGCATAGAAGTAAGTTCTGAAGG
>SUWT01000100.1:3475-6433 GCA_015061335.1 Lentimicrobiaceae bacterium
CCATAAGGGACGAGTTCAATGCAGTCGCTCCAGCTGTAATCAACATTTTGTCAGATGGCGATGACAAGTCGCAGATGCACACATTGTCAAATATGGCATTGCTGACCGTTGGTGAGAACGCTACTCTTAACAATTCCACTTTCGATGTAAAACGCATGAAGATTATTGATATGGACAAAGCAGGAGATTATATCCCTATATGTACTCGGAATGTCTTTATGAAGTATTATTCTTCCTCAGACACGAAGCTGCATTTTTGGTCAGAAGAAGATAGAAAAGGTTATATCTGTGCCATGAATAACGTTCTGTATGACCATAAAGAAGAAAAGATTGATAACAAAAAAATTAAACTCATTAAAGAAAGCATACATTATGGCAACTGAGAATAAGAAATACGAGTCGCATAGTTTCAAGTCTTTTCTTGAACAATACCACGTGGTTATCCCTATGGTGCAGAGAGATTATGCACAAGGACGTACCACAGATGATGTCAACCGTGTGAGAAACAGGTTCCTTGATGCTATAAAGACATACCTCGTAAAATCGGAAGATGACAATGACGTGATGAAAATGGATTTTATCTATGGAGAAAAAGAACAGGTATGGAGCACTACTGTAGCGAACAAACTGGAGAAAATAATTGTAACTCCACTTGACGGCCAACAACGTCTGACAACTTTGTATTTGCTGCATTGGTATGCTGCAAAGAAATGCAGCATAGACGAAAGACATTACAAGTTCCTTAACAACTTCACTTATGACATCCGTCCTAGTTCACGAGACTTTTGCGCACATCTAATGAAGTACACCCCAGACTGGTCAATAACGTTAAAAAAGCAATTGGTTGACCAGAACTGGTTCATGGGTGAATGGCACAATGACCCCACTATTATCGGTATGCTTGTGATGCTTGATTCCATCAATGACAAATTCGGCAACATAGCAAATCTGTGGGATATCTTGACCAAAGAGTTGGCTAATGAGAAAGGGCGTATTATCTTTTATTTTCTACCCTTGTCTGAAAATGGACTCTCTGACGAGTTGTATATCAAGATGAACTCCAGGGGAAAGAAACTAACTGCCTTTGAACATTTGAGTATGAAAACCTGTATGAAAAAGACTCAGATGAAGCAAGAACGGTGAATCACAAATTTGACGTAGAGTGGGCCGACACATTCTTCCCCTATCGTAATCAAGATGACATCGTGGACAATGAGTTCATGAGGTATTTCTTTTATATAAGCCATATTCTTTGCTATGAACAAGGCATTAAGAAGTCTAACGATGAGTTTGAACTTATCAAACTGATATATAGCGAGTCTCCTAACGCAGTTGCCAATCGCCAATATCTTGAAGATGCATTTGATTGTTGGTATAACGTTATAACTGATTATAAAACAATAGATGATTTCTTCAAGAAATTTCTATCGGGATTTGAGTATGAGAAGGGTAAGGTGGCTACATTTAAGAGTGTTAGAGAATATCGAGAAACTCAGAATTTTTTTCATGCCTGCGTGAAACTCTATCAGGTCAATAACCACTTTTCATACAGTGATTTCCTATTCCTTTATGGAATCATTACCTACTTGATGAACAAGGACAAAGACAATATAACAGAAGAGGACTTTATTGACCGTCTTCGTACATTAAGGAATCTCATCTGGAATTCTAATTCCGGTGAAATTCGTGGTGATGCAGACTACATGAAAGACTTGCTTTGTCAAGTAAAGGAGTTGATGTGGACAGGTAACATTAACAAGCCGTTAACGCACAAGTTTAATGGTATACAGACCTATGAAGAAGTAGAGAAGAAAAAGAAGAAACAAGAAATTGATATAGAAACTCTTCACAGATTCGAGGATCATCCTCTGATTTACGGCTATGTTTCAGGATTAGGGTATGACAATCTTGATTTGGTAGGTAAATTCCTTTCTTTATTTAGTGGCACACCTGATTTTGTTAATATACACCGTGCTTTGTTAGCTATAGGTGATTATAGACAGAATGATTCTAATCGTTATTATATGGGAAACCATAATAGAGCAACATGGTCACAACTGTTGCATAAAAGCCGCAATAGAAATAACTTCGAAGAAAATACAATGGCTGTACTTCGCAGTCTTCTTCAACGAATTAAGAATGGAGAGACCTTAGATGACATTATCAATAAATTTATATCAGAAAAGGAAAATACAAATACTTACGATTGGCGATATTACTTTGTAAAATACCCTGATATGTTGCGTGGAGCTGACGGCGAACTAACCTGGGATGAATCGAATGAATATATCTGCACAACACTTAATAAGCACCAGTTCAACGGACAACATTGGAATCCTTTCTTGAATGTAATATACCAGAACTTGTCAGATAAGTTGTTGGACAAAGATGGGAAAAAAATTATCGGTTTAGGAAACTATGGAGAAAATTTGAACATTCTAAAACCTATTTCATCTTTAGCTGCAACAGGTACAGGTTTCATTTATTATCATCAAGAAACCAACAAAGTATGGGATGTTGAACAAGAAGATTCTATTGACAAAGTTGATAGAATAGCTTTCGCCATTGAGAAAATCAAGAAAATAGTACAAGATAATATGAATACATAATTTCATGATACGTATTTTGCCCCCTCAGCTATTTTCTACTATTTTTGGGAACAGCTGAGGGCAAAATTTACTTTTTACTAAACCGCAGATAATCAGCTAATCTACTTGCCGATGCAGAGTTTTTTTAATGCCCATTTAGAACTTTGTAAGCACTTGATACATAACATATTGCAAGATTTCACCGAAGGACAAAAGTTCGTTCGGGGGACAGACAGGGGACTGCATTTTTGCAAAGAAACCAATAAAATCTGCAAAAACGCACTTTTTTTAGAAATTTTAGCATATTTGCATTTCGTTGCATGGTTAAATGGCCTTTAATTTGAGGTAAAATTGTACCTGTGAAATCTAT
>SUWT01000101.1 GCA_015061335.1 Lentimicrobiaceae bacterium
CAAACTTAATACGGCTTGATAGTTTTCTAAGTTCGTCCTGAGCAATACCTGACATAATAGTTAATCGAAGTTCGCTATCTTCATCAAGGGTATTGATATTATCGTTTTGAAAAAATACGCCTACACCATAGGATAGTAGGTCACGAGTGTATTGAATACTGTCAAGCGTGTTACGGGCAAAACGGGTAATTTCCTTTGTGATAACAAGGTCAAATAGTCCTGCCTTTGCATCACTAATCATATTGTGAAAGTTCTCACGCTTTTTGGTGCTCATACCCGAAAGGCCTTCATCGATATATCCCTCAACAAATTCCCAGTTAGCATTTTTCTTAATAAAGTTACGATAATAGGATATCTGGTTGTCAAGAGAGTTCAACTGCTCGTCCTTTTCAGAAGATACTCGTGCATAAAAAGTAACACGCATTGGTATTTCATATATACTTTTAGTTCTCATTAACTGTCTGACAGAATGCACATCCATAAACTAAAATCTCCTCTCAAAATTTTCGTCAATAAATTATTTGTTGTTCATTGTCAAATTACGATATTATATTACCACAACCAAACATAAAAATCAATACTTAATGATTTCTTGAAAGTCGAATTTATGTTCCCTATATTATCTCAAAACAAAATTAGTCCGAACATTGTAAAATTAATGTCGGGCACAGGAGGTAATATTATGGGAAATGTTTATGGTTATGTGCGAGTATCGAGCATCGATCAGAATGAAGACAGGCAGCTTATTGTTATGGATGAAAATAATGTGCCAAAGGGCAATGTCTATATTGATAAGCAGTCCGGCAAGGATTTTGAGCGGCCACAGTATAAGAAACTCGTCAAGAAGTTAAAAGAGGGAGATTTGCTCTACATACTGAGTATAGACCGATTAGGTCGTAATTACGAGGATATTCAAAAGCAGTGGAGGATACTGACAAAGGATATCGGTATTGATATTTGTGTGATCGATATGCCGCTATTGGATACTCGTAACGGCAAGGACTTAATGGGAACTTTTATAGCTGATCTAGTCTTGCAGATACTTTCTTTTGTGGCACAGAACGAACGTGAGAATATTAGGAAGCGACAAGCGCAAGGCATTGCTGCTGCAAAAGCTAAGGGTGTCAAGTTCGGCAGACCGGAGACTCCGTTGCCCGAAGGCTTTGATAAAATCATAAGAGATTGGGATAAAGGAAAGATAACAACTGCAGATGCCCTCAAACTTTGTAATATGAGTGAATCTACCTTTTACCGCCGCAGACGAGAATATAATTTAACACATAAATAGTTTTAGCCGTCAAAAAGTAAACTTTTTGACGGCTAATTTTGTAGACCCATTTTACCATAAAACTCCTGTAAAAACAACCCTTTAAAGTAAAAAAGTGAATTTTTATGCACCAGTATACTAATTGTCGACTTGGAATAATATGTTTGTCAAAAAGTTTACCTTTTGACAAACTTCTCAGCAAAGGAGGTATTTTAGTTGTCGAAACAAATACCTAATCATTTAAAACATAAACCCATTTATGTTTTAGAAAACTATTCGCCGACTGATGGTCACTATAAAAATGATACCGATGTAGTAGGTCTATCATTGGGTAAAGCTCAATGGTGCGACAGCCGATTCATACCGAGCGTTAAAGTGTGGCGTAAAAAGAATAACCGTTGGTCAAGGCAGAGTGAAGAAACAACACTAACACGTGCTTTAGATTTGGCAACGCTGATTATTAAAGTTTTAGACTCATTGGAAAACAATAAAGACATTGAGCCGGTTCGCACAATTTTTGGCGATTCAAGTATTTTAGATGCTGAAAACAATCTCTTACTTAAACAGGAGCTAATTAAATACTTAACAGCAGATAATAAGAAGAATTTTAATGATATTAAAGCTCATATAGAAATTTTACATGATGCTATATCTAAGTACAAAGGAATTTAAGGATAAAGGAGAAAAACAAATGAAAAAGTTAGTTGCATTGGTGCTATCAGTTGTTTTAATGATTTCTGTTTTACCGCTTAATGTATTTGCAATGGACTGGGACTCTATTGTTAGCATTTCTTTTGCAGATACATATGTTTATGATGGAATGCAAGAGGACGGCGGCAAGTTTGAACAATTTTATGTAAAAATTATAACCACCTTTGAAGATGGTAGTACATCTGAGGAAGACCGTATTGCTTATAGAAACGGTGGGGTTGAGGTTAATTGGGGAACATTATATTTATCCGATAACCAAGACACAGAAACTTGGGAAGTTGGCAATACTTATCAAGTTACAGGTACCGTGGGAAGTTTTACAAATACATTCAACGTTGAAGTGCGTGAAAACCCAATTCAAGAAATATCTATCGATGATTTTAATGTTGTAAAATCGAATATGTGTTCTTCAGAAGAATATGGCGATGTATATAGAATTCGCAACTTATTAAATGGCTGTCATTCTTGTGTTGCATCGTATAAAGACGGAAGCCGTACGGAGTTTTCTTATGAGAATCTTTCGTTCGGTGAATACTATATCTCGGTTGATTTGATTGTTACATGTGACATTCCGTATGAAGATTGGGAAGTTGGAAACACTTACGAAGTTACAGCGTCGTTGTTAGGTCTGACTGATACTTTTAATGTTACTGTTCTTGAAATAGAAAGCTTTGAAGTTGAAGATGTTGAATGTATTGAAAATTTCGATGGTCATATGGATGGCTATTGGGATGAAAATGATAACTATGTGGATAATGCGTGGTTTAATTATAACATATATCCAGAAAATATAACCGTAACTTTCACTAATAGTTTATCTATATCTGGCAATCCATCCGAAATTTCGGAATATACAGGCTTTTACCCTAATTGCTATTCTGATCAGTCTTATGAGAATCAATGGGGTCTTGGCAATCACACCGCTACAATAAACATTTGTGGTTATGAGCAAAATTATACTGTCAAGGTAGTCGAAACACCTATTAAAGATATAATAATTGATGATATAACCTATATTGAAGGCACAAATCGATGGAATGATGGCCCCAATTATTATGAATACTATATCAATCCCGAAACTCTGATGGTAATTTTAAAAGACGATACCGTTATAACAGGTACATATAACGATGTTTGTGAACAATTAGGATATTATGGTGATTGCAGTTCGGATCAATCTTATGAGAATCTGTGGGGTGTTGGTGAACATAAGGCTACTATTAATCTAATGGGTTATGTGAAAGAATATTCTATCAATATTATAAAATCACCAATTAGCAGTATTGAAATTGAAGATATTGAAATACTTGAATGTACACATGGCGATTATAATGATAAAGAAAATTATATGTATAATTCTTTCTCACCGACATTTAGTGTCACTTTTTCTGATGGCAGTGTAAAATCGGGATTAACTGAAGGAATAACTATAGATGAAGAATACTATAGTTTAGAAATTAGAGACTATACAGATCAATATGTTTCGCCTTGGGTTGTAGGTAATACGTACGAAATTATAGGTTCTATTTTTGGCGTTAGTGATACATTTAATGTTACAATAAAAGAATCTCCAGTAGAAAGTTTATCAATCAGTGATATTTCTATCGTTGAAAATACAAATGGATATATTGAGACTGGATTTGAGGAGAGTTATTACCACTACTGTTATTTTTATCCTGATTTTTCTGTCACCCTAAAAAATGGTGATATTATTAATAGTAACGGTAGCTCCGTTGAAATTGGCGGTGAATGGTATTCTTTAAGCCTCAATGACTCTATTCAGTATAGTGAGCATTGGACGGCAGGTAATACATACGAAGTTACTGGTTCAATTTTAGGTGTTAGCGACACATTTAATGTGACTATAACTGAAAACCCAATAGAAAGTATTGTTATTGACGATATCGATGTCATTGTAAACACGAACGGATATTATGACAGCGAATATAATTGCTATATTTATTCTCCCAATCCTACTTCTTTTACAGCCATTCTTAAAGATGGAAGTCATATTCAATCCGTTAATGGCGTAGTAGAGATTGCTGGCGAACATTTTGGCATATCGTCTTATGATACGAATTACTGGTCACAAGTGGAAAACCCTTGGACCGTTGGTAACACCTATCAAATGTCTGCTTCTGTTGGCGGTTTTTCTGATACTTTTAATGTTACAATAACCGAAAGTCCCGTAGTTAGCATAGAGGTCGAAGACGTTACCTGTATAGAAGGTACAAGAGGTCAATATATTATTGACGATGATGGAAATTATTATCATTATGAAGATATATATTATTATATTGATTTCGTAGTCACATTAAAAGACGGGACAGTATTGGAATCTACGTGGTATGATGAACCCGGAGGAATGGGTAATCATGGTGTGCTAATTAATGGCGAACTCTATGATATAAGGAATATAATCGATGATCAAGATATATCACACTGGGGCGTTGGAACACACACAGCTACCGCAGAGCTTTTAGGTGCTACAGATGAATTTAACGTAACAATAACCGAAAGCCCTGTTGAAAGTGTTAGGGTTGAAGATATAACGGTGATTAATGGTATTGACTCCTATTATAATGGTGACTTTGATTATTACAATCTGTATCCCACATATACTGTTACGTTTAAAGATGGGACAGAGAGAACATTTGAAAATGGTTCGGGAATCACCTTGGGCGGAGGTTACTATTCATATTTAGAAATTCATCACGAGCAATGGCAAACACCATTTGAGGTTGGTAATACATATCAAGTTGTAGGAAGCTTGGGTTTGACAACTGACATATTTGAAGTAACCATTGCGGAAAACCCCGTAAAAAACATAGAAATCATTAAAGAACCTGATAAAACTGAATATTTAGTCGGTCAATATTATGACTTGTACGGTATGACTATTAGGGTACATTACGGTGATGAAACTTATGAGGATATAGATATTAAGCAGCATTGTAATGGTAACTTCAATTTTTATATATCATATTATTCGGAAAAACTTCAAAGATATGTTGGACTTGATCTACCATATTTCTATAACGGCTTTGATAAAACCGGAAAACAGATCATTGAAATTGGCATGTTTGACAAAACCTGTGAATTGACTGTTGACGTTATTGAAAACACAATGGAAAGTATCACTATTACTGAAGAATCAGACAAGTCTATAACAATCGCTGTTACTAATGTTGATGGATCTTCTTATGATATGAAAGTACTTGATGCAGAGTATTATAATGATTGGGCCGAAGAATGTGTTGATTACGTATATCTTTTCACCGATAAAGGAATTTTTGATGCTAAAATATATATAGACGATAACGGCTTTGCTATTGCATTAGGAAACATCGCTTCAAATAAAATTATTAAGAGTAATTTTGTGGAAAATAGTGAGTGGTATGAAGTTGCTAAATTTATACATAATAGATTAAATCTGCCTCTCGTGATGTTGAAAAATTATATACAACATTTTAATGGTAATGTTACAGATGATAATATTGATGCAATTATTGAAGTGGCTGGATATATAAATAATTTCTGGGACAATGGTGAGGAAATAATTTCTTCCACAAATTATTATGAAGTGTATAAGGGTGAAAGTGTAAGAAAAGAAGTTTTAAAATACTTTGATCTTGATAGCATTGATTTATCATTATCTGAAAATTATGATCCGACAACCGACACATATAAATTCGTGCGAGAAGGATATGGTGGATATGGGTTTAATACGCCATATCAGATATCATATAATGATGGCATCTGGACTGCACAATTAACTTTATTTGTGGAAGAACCGGGCGAAGAGCAAGCCATTGTATATATTAAGCTAAATGACGAGAATAAGATTGTTAGTTTTGATGTAGATGCTTATTATGTTTCTCAAATTGATATAGAGATTCCTGACCCGGTGATTGGCGATGAAATTTCAGATAATTATACTCCCAAAATCAATACTTTGCCTAATGAAGACAGTAGTGAATTACAGGTATTTGGAACTTGGCTTGTTTCTACAGATGGTGTGAACTTTACCGCTGTTCAGGAAAATGAAAAGTTTGAAGCAGGTAAGTATTACGCGTATACAATATACGGTAGCTATCTGCCCGGTACTGACGATAATACGATTTGGCTTTGTAACAATAAAGCCTATACTACAAAATCTGTGATTTGGGATGGCGACACGGTAGATGCTTGCTATGCCACCGGAGCACTTGCCGATTTCATTTGTGGAGATTTGGATGGCGATAACGAAGTTACTGACTGGGATGGCGTATTGTTAGCACGTTATCTGGCAGGATGGAATGTTGAAATAACAACACTTGATGCATTAGATATCGATGGTGACGGTGAAATTACCGACTGGGATGGTGTTGTTTTGGATCGCTATCTCGCAGGTTGGAATGTTTCAATAGGTTAAGAGGAGAATTTCAATGAAAAAAGTAATATCTATTTT
>SUWT01000102.1 GCA_015061335.1 Lentimicrobiaceae bacterium
TACCTACTTATTTTTTATTATTAGTAATCACACGCGCGCAGTTGTAGTAGTAGATTAATTAATATACTTTACTTTTATAGTCAGAATGTATGATTTTACGCCCGAAATTACAACATTTCTCGCCAAAATGATGTAATGATTTATACATTTTGCCCAAAAATGCATACATAATCCACTACATAGGATAATCATATTTTATATACTAATTTGCCTGAAAATGGCGTTTTTTGCCCTCAAATGTTAAATAATTGTTAAAAAATTGCTGATTTTCGCTCCGTATTATGTAGGAATCATGTAGGAAAAACAGACTAAAATGTATGCATTTTGACGCAAAATGTTGTAATTTTGGTTTAAAATGATGTAATGATGCTGTAAGTTTTGGCTAAAATGTATGTATTCTGTAAAATAAGCGTGTAATTATAATTACATCCGCTTACCTTTTTCGTGACCTTACGAAAATGATATTTTCTTGCCAAACTTTGATAATTTGGAATAAATTAGATGGAATTTTAAATGAGAAAAGCGACACCTTTCGACATCGCTTTACAAAGTAAAAGTAATAAGCAACAAAAATATTATGAAAAAAAGAAATGGCTTGTCTAAAATAGACGAAAATAGACTATTCATCATCCTCCGCAAGTTCTATAAGCATATCTTCTATTGTATGTTCCGTCTTGACTTCGGCGTTAAGATCGACACTCTGTAACTTAGGAACGACATAAGCGGCGAGTTTCTCCATCATATCAACCCTTTCTTTAGGTTTCAACTTGTTAATATCTTCCATCAATGTATCAGAATTATAATAGTCATTGACAATCTTTGATATCGCCATGCGGAGTGTGCCTGTCGTCTTGTTCGGTGTACCTTTCTGTCTCCCACCTGTTTTTTTCCCTTCTTTATCCATATAAGTAAAAAGTTAAACCAATGGTGCAAAATTAACTGAATAGATTTGCAACCTAAGTTTAACTTTTAATCGATTTAAAGTATGATAACATTATGGGTTGGAGCCGCCATCGGCGCAGGCATGAGAATCGCCGGGAGCATCTACGGCGGTGTCAAGGCTTCTAAAGCGGCAAAAGACGCTGCTAATAAGATAGAAGAACAAAGACGAAAGGATCAGGAATGGTATAACAGACGCTACAACGAGGACGCCACACAACGTGGCGACGCCCAGCGTATGCTGACACATACGGAAGAGATGATAAGACAACGCAATCAGGCGGCGGAAGGGGCGAAAGCTGTCATGGGCGGTACTTCGGATAGTGTGGCGGCAGCCAAAGCCGCTAATAACAAAGCGATATCTGATACGGCTTCCAATATAACTGCCAACGCGGAAGCACGCAAAGACGCCATAGAAGCCACCTATATGCAGAATGACAATGCTTTCAACCAACAAATGATTGGTGTTGACCAAGCAAAGGCACAGAATATATCGGAAGCTGCCAAAGGAATGTCAAATGCAGGAGCGTCTATCGCGGGAAGTAATTTGGACGATGATATCAACTGGAAAGAGGTATTCAAGAAAGATAAAGAAAACGGAGGTGGCGCATGAGCAAAGCAAGGAATGACATATTGGATAATCCTCCTAAAAGCGAAAAAAAACGGGAAGAAGAAAACGGCGGTTTAGATCAATCAGCAGAAATAACTTCTAACGGCACTCCCAATAAGCAAGAGGGGGAAAAAAATAATACATATAATAGTACGTTTGTTGGCGGAACAGGTGGTACGTCTGAAATTAAAAAACAGCCTACGACTTATGCTGAATTATTAGAAGAGCTTTATCCCAAACCTGACGAAAAGCAGCAGAAGAAGAAAGAAAACCGTGCGAGAGCCAATAACGCTATTGCGGCTCTCGGCGACGGCATTTCCGCTATCGCTAATATAATCGCCACCAATCACGGCGCGCCCAACATGTATGACGGCAAGAATACATTAACAGCAAAAACACAGGCTCGTTACGACAAACTCTTAAAGGATTATGAAGAAAATCTTGAAAAGTACAGGCAAGGACAATTGAAAGCGGCTCAGTTAGATGATGAGCGCAACGATAGAGAAAGACAATGGCAAAGGCTGTTGAATCTTGATGAATATAAGAAAAAAAGAGATGAAGTAGCTGATGAGCATTGGGATAAAGATTATACATATCGAGAAACTCGTGATAATGCGAACGATGAATTCAGGAATAAACAATTCAATCAAAACCAAGAAAACTGGAATAAAACATTCGATTTACAACAACAAACCCAGAAAGATAATAAAGAGTTACGACAAAGCCAAATTGATGCACAAAACAAAAGAACCGAAGCTGCAAGAGCTAAAGTTGTAAGAGGCAAGGAAACTGTATTCTCCGATGGTAGCGGTAACAATGTGGCCATTTATGACAATGTTTGGAAAGGTTCAAAACAATCAATCATCAATGCTTTGAGTGAAGATCCTCAATTTGAAAAAGACAATACATTAAGGAGAATAAAATACGGCAGAGCAACGAATAATGAGATAGATAATTTCATAAATCAAAACTGGTATAAGTCTGATAAAGCAAAAGCAATCATGCTTGCATTGTCACAGTTAGATCCTGCAACAATGACATCTGAAATAAATGGAGAAGATTCCTCTAACGAACTCAACTGGGGAAGTAATAATAATCAAGATTTAGATTGGTAATATGAACGAGATAGAAGTAAGAAAATTATATAACGCTTTAATCAAAAAAGGTTATACCATTGACCAGATTGGTGATGAGAACACATTCATGAACAATATGAATGATGAAGATAAAAGAATGGACCTGTATAAGTATGTTTCATCCAAAGGTAACTTTGTCATAGGTGATTACGATACATATGAACGTCGTTTGACATCTTCTCCAGACGTTGAGCAACCTGCATCGCAGACAACCGATACCGACACCACTGTCGCAGTTACCAATCCTGTGGAAGAAGTGAAGTCATCAACAACAATAAAACCTGAGACTACTGATGATCTGATTGCCAGAATACAAAGAAACAGCAAAAAAGACAAACAGGAAGATCTTATAGAATCCCTTTCGCAAAGACAAAATCCGGGATTGGATAATTACATCAACGAAACCAAAGAATCCATCGGTAAGAAAGTGGAAAAGATTATCAATGATGATATAAGTCTCGGCACATTCGGACATACAAAAGACAACGAACTACAGTTCAACCCATCTACAGGAAAGTTGGAGCACTCCTACTCCACCCCATACGGCAATACCACAAACAACAGAACGATTGCCGATATGGAAAGCTATCGTTACAACTCCAATATGACCGTTTCCGGACGTATGCGAAATGCCAACGCAAGGCTTGAGAAGTTGAAAGCGCAGGCAGAAGAACGCCAACGCAAAGTTGTTGAAGAATGGGAACAGAAACAAAGCGAGGAATATCAGGAAGCACAAGACAAAGGATTTTTGGGTATCCTGCAACATAGTATGAGAAATACCAATAATCCGTCTAATACACCAAGAACATGGATTGAGGGGGATCCTGAATACAGAGCATTGCAAGCCGCCATCCATGAAACAGAAGAGGAAATCGCAACAATCAAAAGAGAAAGCGACAGACAAGACGGAAAACGTGTAGGTTTCTGGAGAGGATTCGGTGAAATCACAGGCGATATAAGAACATGGGATTTCGGCATCGGCAACCTCTTGGATAATGGAGCAAAACTTTCCATTGACAATGAACTTGCAGAACAATATAAAAGCGACGGGACAAGACAGGCGGAACAGGAACTGCTTGAAGCCACCTATCTTAATCAGCAAGCGCAACAGGAATACGGAGCAAATGACAGTTTCTGGTTTCGTGCCGGAACCATGACGGGACACATGCCCTCTTTTATGCTTGATTTCGCTTTGACAGGCGGCGGTTTTGACGGCATCAATATTCTGTCCAAGGCTGCGACAAAAGGCGCGACAAAATTTATCGGCAAAGAGGTCGTCGAAAAGATGGCGGAAGAGGGCTTCAAGTCGTACGTAAAGAAAAACGGCATTAAAGGATTTGGACAGGAAGCCGCAAACTGGACGATCAAAGCACTTGGAACGACTGCCGACGACCTTATCATTCGCGCTCCTTTGATGACAAATACGGTTGCTGTCGCAAAAACTGCATCAGATATAGCGGACCGTAAATTAGGCAATGTTGTAATCAATGAAGACGGCACCTATGATTTCTCCAAAGACAGAACATGGAGCAGTGCTATATGGCAAGGTGAAGCTAACGCCATTATCGAGAACTTCTCGGAAATGTTCGGTACTCATCTTCCTTCCATCAAACCTGCCGATATGGCTAAACTTGCCGAAGTGATGGGTGCGAAACGCCTCGGCAATATACTTGCAAAGGCTAATACGGCTTCTCTTACCACAATTCAAGAATCTCTCAGGAAAATGGGAGTCAGCGATTACTTTGGTGAGGTTACTGAGGAATACTATGGTCAGTTATGGCGCACCATGCTCAACCTTGATGACGCATATATACATAATCCTGACGGGACTCGTACCAATTTGTTGGCGACAGGACGATCCCACGGTGATGTTTGGGGAGGTATGGCTCTTTCTATGGGATTGATGGGTGCAGGCAAATACTCACTAAGTGCCGCCAATTATGCCATGATGAAGCATGATGTCAACAAAGCGGATTCAAGAGCAAGGGAATTGTTCGGCGATGATATATGGGAACCGTTACGTCATACGATAGATTTGACCACAAATGATGATATGGGAGACTATATAGCAAATGTTCTTGCTGATGATAAATTCACCGCAGAAGAAAAAGAAGCTGTTTTAAACTATACGGAACGGTCATTGTATCTGAGAGGTTTCAACCTCGCAACATTGGCGCAGTCTCGTAATACTGACGAAACAGACAATGACATCATCGCTCAGCAGAACAACGAATCATATCTTGACGGATATAACGCAAGCGACCCTCAAGAAATGAACGATGTCAGGAATACTCTTGACATCGCGAAAGAGAAAATGGTACGAATATTCGGACTTACTGACGAATCTGACATTGACGACTTCCTTGGTGAAGATCCTATCATGACGGTAGCAGTCAGAAGAAGAAACGGGGAAGACGAAGAATCTTCACAAGCGATATTGGACTACCTCAACTCAAAAGCGACATACGACGGCATGATACAGCGCGTCCGTGATGACATTGACGGACAGATAGAGCAGAGCAATGCGCTCATCGACTCCCATACAAACAAGCGTACAGGCATGATTCACGGCGCCGTCTCTAAAGAGGACGGAAAACTTGTTTATATCATATCAGGCAATGTCGTCGCATACGATGACGGCACAGGCATAGACTTGCAGAAATCTGACGAAAGTATCATCATCAGGGACGCAGAGACCAGAGAATTGAAACAGGTGTCACCAGAATTCCTTTCTTCCGTATATGATGTTCAAAATCCTAACGAGCAGAAGGAAATCAACGCTCAACAGATAAGGGAAAAGATAGCGACAGAAGAAAGCAACAATATTGACGGTGTTGTCGATTTCAACGATAAGACACAGTTCCTTAACAATGCAGCGAATCAGATTGCAATCACGATGATACTCGCACAGAGAGGTCTTGACGCAGATTATATCAAGACATTCCTTAACAATGCTCAGATTGTTGAAAATCCTGACGGGACACTTACCTTTACAGACGGTCAAAATAAGGTTATAGTTCCAAAACAGGAAATCCAGCAACAGGTTGACACCAACAATAAGCAACGTGCCGTTGATTTCAGTGAAAAAGAAAAGGAAATGCGCAGTGCTATACAACAGGCGACTACAAGACAGGCTAATTTAGAAACAGAAAATAATCACGACAATACATCTTTAACTGAAAAAAAAGATGTATCTTTGCAAGCACAAGAACAACAAGATGAAGTACCTCAACGAATTTCACAGAATAACGACAGAACGCAAGCTTCGCAAAATGGAAGAATGGAGGAAGCAGCCATTCGACTGCGAAGCGGCAGCGAAACGTTCGTTCGAACTGGTAGAAGAAGCCAATCGGAAATATCCGAATCTGAAGTAAAGGAAGCGGAATCCTACGCCAAAGAAAACGGCATATGGATTCCTTTCAATGACGTGTTCAATCTCGGCAGACCAGGTAAAAGCGGTAATGAGAATGACACGTATTTCTCTCCTGAAGGTTATGTATATAAGGTAAACAACCTAATAAACAGCGGTGATATTGCTTCATTGCTTGAACGTTTGTTGTTGCATAATCAAGTATTCCCAGAAACCGCATACGAACTGGTTGGATTCACTGGTTTTGAAGGAAGAAACGTTTATCCTATCGTTAAGCAAAGTGCCGTAAATAATCCAACTGAGGCTACCACAGAAGAA
>SUWT01000103.1 GCA_015061335.1 Lentimicrobiaceae bacterium
CCAAAAAAAGATAATCAAACTTACCATAAATTTTATATAGTGTTTGTAAAACATTATCTAAATCATTGGTTTCTAAATTTATCAGACGTTCATCATCAAAGTTGACGTATGCGTAATGTACGCCAGCCTTTCTAAGCGCTTTGAAACAAAGTGTAGATTTACCGCTTCTACGAACGCCTATTACGACTTGTGCGAGCTTGCTATTCAGATTTATCAAATCTTCCTCCTGTCGATGTATCAGCACCTCACTATCAAGAGCTTCAAGTTCATCCTGCTGCTCAAGTAATACCCTTTCGATTTCTGTTAAATTCATAAACTAAAACAATAGATTTGCCACGCAAAGATAAAAAATTTTTTGTTCTAATACGGATAAATGACATATTTTGTATATTTCTAATGCGGATAAAATGCAAGAAATGCCATTTGTTAGTACGAATAAATGACATGTTTTATCATTTTCTAATACGGATAAAATGCAATATCAATCAGACTTCCTTCAAAAAATTGACGATTCTCTCGCAAGCTAAACCATCGCCGTAAGGATTTACTGCTTTACTCATTTTATTATAAGCTTCCTCATTATCCAATAATTCTGAAACTTCATTAACAATTTTATCGTAATCAGTGCCAACGAGTTTTACTGTTCCGGCTTCTAAGGCTTCCGGACGTTCCGTGTTGTTACGCATTACAAGAACAGGTTTTCCCAAACTCGGAGCTTCTTCCTGAATGCCGCCGCTGTCGGTCAAGATGATGTCTGCTTTTTCCATCAAAAAGACAAAGTTAAGATAATCAAGAGGTTCTATGAAAAAAGTGTTCCCTGATTTATCTTTGTCGTTACCGAAAATTTCTGCTATAGGCTTACGTACATTAGGATTTAAATGCATCGGATAAACAAAATCGACATCGGGATATTTTATCGATAATGTCTTGATTGCATTACAGATATTTCTGAAACCTTCACCGAAATTCTCTCTGCGATGTCCTGTGATTAAAACTAATTTTCTGTCGTTATTAATCCTTTCAACATCGTAACCGTTATTCTTAATATTTTTTTGCAAAGTTGATGCGAGATTGTCGTCTTCTTTAATTTTATTAACAACCCAGAACAAGGCATCGATAACGGTATTGCCTGTGATAATTATATCTTGATTATCGACATTTTCTTTCAGAAGATTCTGGCGGCTTAGTTCTGTCGGTGCGAGATGATAAGTCGCTAATCGTCCTGTCATTCGGCGGTTCATTTCTTCGGGCCAAGGACTGTAAATATTATTGGTTCTTAATCCTGCTTCTACATGAACGACGGGAATCTGTTTGTAGAAAGCCGCCAAAGCCGCTGCTGTTGAAGTAGTTGTGTCGCCATGAACGAGAACAAAGTCCGGATTTATTTCATCAAGAACATCACGAAGTCCTAATAAGACTCTTGATGTGATGTCGTACAAATCCTGTCCCTGTTTCATGATGTTAAGGTCGTAATCAGGTTTTATCTCGAATATGTCAAGAACTTGGTCGAGCATTTCTCGATGTTGGGCGGTGACACATACCATAGTCTGAAACTCAGAGTTTTCCTGAAATTTCTTTACCAACGGAGCCATTTTAATTGCTTCAGGACGTGTTCCGAATACCAACAATACTTTCTTCATTTTTATTAATATTTGACCTGATTCTTAATTTATTTTATCATATTATTACCGCAGAAATCCAGAACCAAAATGTCATTTCTGTAGTTAAGTTCTGCAAACTCTCTATGATTAACTAAAAAAACTACAATATCAGCAGTTTCGTAAGCGACTTTATAATCAGTTAGTTTGAAGAGATTATTTTCTTTCACGTTAGGTTCCACAACCATAATGTCTGGATTGTTACAAGCTTGTATCACATTGGTTGTTATAGATTTCGCAGGCGACTCTCTCAAATCGTCGATGTTCGGTTTGAAAGCAAGTCCCATCATCGCAACTTTAGGTTTACGATGGTTTTTAAGTTCGAACTCAAGCATGCAGTTCTTGACTTTCTCCGCACACCATAAAGCCTTGTAATTATTAATCTCTCTCGCTGTTGCTATAATCTTAGATTCTTTCGGATAGTCAGCGGTAATGAAATAAGGATCGACGGCGATGCAATGTCCGCCAACGCCGCAACCCGGACGTAAGATATTGACTCTCGGATGTTTATTCGCCAAATCGATGAGTTCCCAAACGTTGATTCCTGCTTTGTCGCATATTATCGACAATTCATTAGCGAAAGCGATTTGTACGTCGCGAGAAGAATTCTCCGTCAGTTTGCACATCTCTGCGGTGCGACTGTTTGTTGAATGCAAATTTCCTTTAACAAAAATCTGATAAAATTCTTTAGCTTTATTTGTCGATGCTTCGTTGATACCGCCGATGACGCGGTCGTTGTTCTCAAGTTCGTAGATTACGTTTCCAGGAAGTACGCGTTCCGGGCAATAAGCGATGAAAATCTTGTCTTTAAGTTCGGGACGTGCTTCATAAATGAGTTTCATCATTTTTTCTGTCGTGCCAACTGGAGACGTTGACTCTATGACGAAAAGGTCGTTGTTTTTGAGAAGCGGAACTACCATGCGGGTCGCTGCTTCGACGTAAGAGATGTCGGGTTCGTGGTCGCCTTTGAAAGGAGTCGGGACGACGATAAAATAAGCGTCACTGACTTGAGGTTCAGTGTAAGCCTTTAGTTTGCCGTTTGTTACGACATCCTTAAGCAATTCCTCCAAACCAGGTTCAATGATATGAAGTTGTCCTTCGTTGGTTGTCTCTACGACATCTTTATTAATATCTACACCAACCACATCGACGCCATGCTTCGCGGCAATGATCGCCGTTGGCAAACCGATGTAACCCAATCCCATGAAACACGCTTTCATCTTACAAATTTTTATCATTTGCAAAGATAAGAAAAAGTCAACAGACAACGGACAACAGACAACAGACTTTGTCCACATTTTTTTTGCTGTGAACTGATGACTGACCGCTAATTTTCAATTTTCTATTTTCAACTTTCAGTTTAATTTGGGCGTTCCGGCTACGCCGTCGGGCTTTCCGCTATATCTTTTTCCGCTACGCTCCAAAAGGATGCCGCTCCAATCCCTAACGCAACTGGAAGGGAGAATTTTTATGAAAGAAAATGCATCAGATTGTTACACTAACTCGTATTAGATAAATAATCTTTTTTATATTTGTAATCTCAATTCTTTTCTAATGAAAACCATAAAAATAGCAGTCATAGGTCTTGGTTATGTGGGACTTCCTTTAGCACGACTTTTCTCTACAAAGTTCGAGACAATTGGTTTCGACCTTAATGAATCTCGTGTAAATCAAATTAATGAAGGATGCGACACCACTTTGGAAGTCGATGACAAACTGCTGAAAGATGCAATTAATAATCACGGATTTAGATGTACGACAAAAATAGAAGACTTAAAAGATTTTAACTTTTATGTCGTAGCTGTACCTACTCCAATTGATGAAAACAATCATCCTGATTTAACTCCTTTGATTAAAGCGAGCGAGACTGTCGGTAAGATTATAAATAAAGACGATGTCGTGGTCTATGAATCAACGGTTTATCCAGGTGTCACCGAGGAGATTTGTATTCCTGTAGTGGAAAAAATATCCGGACTTAAGTTTAATATCGACTTCTTCGCGGGTTATTCTCCCGAAAGAATAAATCCTGGCGATAAGTTGCATACCGTAGAGAAAATCAAGAAAGTTACTTCTGGTTCTACCCCGGAAATAGCTGACATCGTTGATGAGGTTTATAATACGGTTTTAATTAATGGCACGCATAAAGCTCCGTCGATAAAAGTTGCGGAGGCTTCTAAGATTATCGAGAACTCTCAGCGTGATGTCAACATAGCCTTTATGAACGAACTTGCTAAGATTTTCAACGCAATGGAGATTGATACTCACGATGTCATAGAAGCTGCTTCTTCAAAATGGAACTTCATCAAACTTAATCCAGGCTTGGTGGGCGGTCATTGCATCAGTGTCGATCCTTATTATCTTATCGAAAAAGCTCAAGTCTATGGAGTGCTGCCTCGAATCATGTCGTCGGCTCGTCATCTCAACGACGGAATGGGTGAATATGTCGCAAATCAGACAATTAAACTCATGAATAAAAAAGGCGTCATGGTGAAAGATGCTAAGATTCTCATTCTTGGAATCACGTTCAAAGAAAATTGTCCCGACATACGTAACACTAAAGTCGTTGACATTCATCATACTTTAAATGAGTTCACAAATAATATCACGATTTATGACCCTTGGGCTGATGTAGATCAGGTAAAGAAAGAATATGATATAGAAATAGTTAATAATCTTCCTGAAAATGAATTGTTTGATGCCGCTATTCTCGCTGTCTCTCACGATAAGTTTTCAGATATTAATCTTAAATCCTTGATGAAAAACAATAGTGTCGTCTATGATGTCAAAGGTTTTTTAGATAGAAGTATCGTTGATGGAAGACTTTAATTCTGGAACTTTGGAATTATGGTATGTCTGGTGACTTCGACAAGCTCAGTCACCATCAGAATATGAACTTTTATATTAAAATTATATTGAAATGAAAACATTAAAACAAATCGCAATCGCAATTTTTATGATTACTATGTTTGTTAATTGTACAAATTCACAGAATGAGAAAGCTGTCGTTTATATGACGACTGACATTTCTCCAGAAGGTCTCGTTAAAGTATATGAGGCTCTTGGAGTTAAGCCTGAAGGCAGAGTAGCTGTCAAGATTTCGACTGGCGAACCTGGAGGTAAGAATTACCTCAAGCCGGAACTTATCAAAGACCTCGTGCAGAAAGTAAACGGCACATTGGTTGAATGTAACACAGCATACGCCGGTAAACGTAACACCAATGAAGCTCACTGGCAGACTTTTAAAGATCATGGTTTTATGGCAATAGCTCCATGTGACCTCATGGACGAATTCGGCGAGAAGAAGATTCCTGTCAAAGACACGACTCATATTAAATATAATCTCGTCGGTGACCATATCGACAATTACGACTTTATGATCAACCTCGCTCATTTCAAAGGTCACGCTATGGGCGGATTCGGCGGCGTATTGAAGAATCAGTCTATCGGTGTCGCTTCTGCTAACGGCAAAGCTTACATTCATACCGCAGGAAAGACAGCTGACAAAAATCTCATCTGGAAAGAAAATCGCGATGTCCCGCAAGATCATTTCATCGAAGCGATGGCAGCAGCGGCTCAATCGGTTCACGATTATTTCAACGGAAATATTCTTTATATCAATGTGATGAACAATCTCTCTGTCGATTGCGACTGTAACAATCATCCTGCCGACCCTGAGATGAAAGATGTCGGCATCTTGGCATCTACAGATCCTGTAGCCCTCGACCAGGCTTGCGTTGATTTGGTTTTCAATTATCCATCACAAGAAGGCGACGACGCTAAGGCATTGATAGAAAGAATCAACTCGCGCCACGGCGTTCATATCATCGAACATTCAGCAGCCATCGGATTAGGCTCGAGAGAATATCAACTTGTTAAGATTGATTAATTTTAGCTATCAGTAATTAGCTGTCAGTAATCAGCAAAAAAGACTGACAGCTGATGGCTGATAACTGACAGCTTATAAAATGAAAAGCGCATTAAAATATCTGATGATCCTTCTTCTTCTGTTTTGTACGAAGACAGTTGACTGTTGTCCGTTGTCTGTTGACAAAATTAAAGAAGCCGTAGAACGTCAGCTGCGTGATTATCCGAAATCGACCTTACAGGATTTATATAAGAGTTTCTTTCAAGACAGATTCGGACCTGGTCATTTGGTAAATGATACAGCTTCGGCTGGAAAATATCTCCGTCATGAATTGAATAATGCGGAATCTTTTCATAAAAATTATTATGAACCAACAGGCTGTGACACAAATTATTACAGAGTAAATCTTTCAGTTCTTAAAGAAAATAAAGTAACATATCATCAATTCTTCGATGCTTTCTTAAGAAGTGTTAAGAATGTTGATCTCGAAGATATTTCAGGATGGAAAGACGAATGGTCATTTATAGAATCTGTAATCATCTCGATGGATCTTAATCTTAAGAACTTTGAAGAAGATTTGGGAATGATACATTCCATTTTGGAACAAGGCAAATATGCGGTTCATCATAGCGAGATTTATAATTCTGAACATCATCCGCATTATAGAATTATCGAGAAGAAAATCTTTGAAGAAGAGATCCTGAATCTTATCAATATACATTAAAAAAGGAACGACGTCGATTTCGTTCCTTTTTAAAAGCGCAATAAAAACTAAAAATTCAATCTCATTCTACTATTGTCATTTCATCGACAAGGTATGATGCTCCGGCATATTTATCTACTA
>SUWT01000015.1 GCA_015061335.1 Lentimicrobiaceae bacterium
CATTACAATTTGTTCAGGATTCATAGTTCGTACTACTCTATGTTTTCAGTGGCTCTCGTACATTTCTAACTTCCACTGTTGCAAGCCTCCTTCCGCTTGGCTTTGGATGTTGGTCTAAACTGTTTGCAAATATACGATATAAGAAAGTAAAAGTCAAGAAAAATTTTCAAAAAAAATTTCACGCTATAAGATTTTTATTTATTTTTGCTAATTCAAAATTCATTCGTAGAACACAAATTTTTGACAGTATGGAAAATGAAAAAATGAACAATCGCGAGGAATTGTTTTCGAAGGCGATACGTGCAGGCAAGCGTACATATTTTTTCGACGTGAAGACAACAAAAGGTGAGGAGAAGTATATGACAATCACAGAAAGCAAGCGTCGTTTCAGTAATGAGCAAAACCGCTTTTTCTATGAAAAACATAAACTTTTCTTGTATAAAGAAGATTTTGAGAAGTTCAGCAACGCATTGAAAGACACCTTGAATTTCATTGAGACAGGAGAATATCCAGAAGGTTATTTCGATGAGCCGAAACATGAAGAATTCGAAGATGACGACAAGTCATTGGAAGCATGGTTTGATGAATTAGATAAATAAAATGTACAATTGACAATGTACAATTAACAATTGAGGGGGAGCTGCTATTGAAAGATGGCAGCTCTTTTTTTTATGATTTCTTCTCTTAGAAAATATTACGTTATGTAGTATTTTTGTGAGTGATAAAATTACGTTTAACCGAATATCAGAATTATTATGGAATCTTTTATGACAATAAAATGTGTCAATAGTGACGACATTTTCAAAGACGCACAAGAAATAATAGAACAAACTCGTAACAATGCGTACCAAGCAGTCAATGTTGCGATGATACAGCGCAATTGGCTTTTAGGAAAACGAATAGCAGACGAAGAATTAAAAGGAAAAAACAGAGCTGAATATGGTAAAGAAATTATAAAAAAACTTGCAGATTTCTTAACTAACAAATATGGGAAAGGATTTGATTTCAGCAGTTTATACAAATATGTACGTTTCTACAAGGAGTTTCCTGAGATTTTGGACTCAGCAAGTCCAAAATTCTATCTTCTATCATGGACACATTACAGATCCCTATTGAGGGTTTCAGATAAAACCGTAACAGAAAATCATTTTCGAATTACAATCTGAGAATAAATGATATATTTCTTCTCTTGGAAAATATTACGTTATGTAGTATTTTGTGAGACCGCACAAAAAATCTCCGACCACATCATAAACACGTATTATCCTTTGTTCGTTAAATTTGAAAAGGTAATGCTCGAAAAGATGGAGGAACAATGATATACGGAATAAAGGAAGAATATTGGCAAAAGCTCCCCGTCCCCGCTCCCAAATCCCCGTCCCCTCAAAAAAAAATTGTTGATAACTTCTCTCTTCACATTATATATTTATACAATAAAAATTGTACCTTTGTAGTTTAAATAATAAATAAACAAGACATGGGTAAGATAATAGCGATAGCGAATCAAAAAGGCGGTGTAGGGAAGACGACCACTGCCATTAATTTAGCCGCGAGCCTTGCCGTTTTAGAACGTAAGACTCTTCTTATTGACGCTGATCCGCAAGCAAATTCCACATCAGGTGTAGGTTATGATCCTAAAGAAATTGACGGTAGCATTTACGAGTGCATCATCGATGGCTTAGATCCAAGGACCATAATTAAGGAGACAGAGACTCCAAACATGTTTCTATTGCCGGCTCATATCGACTTAGTTGGAGCCGAGATAGAAATAATAAATCTGCCTCAGCGTGAAAAAATGATGAGCGAAGCTTTGTCATCAGTCATAGAAGAGTACGATTATATCATTATCGACTGCTCTCCATCACTAGGTCTTATCACCGTCAATGCCTTAACAGCATCCGACTCAGTAATAATCCCCGTCCAATGCCAATATTTCGCATTGGAAGGTCTGGGCAAACTATTAAATACCATAAAAATCGTTCAAAACCGCTTTAACCAGAAACTTGATATCGAAGGTATTTTATTGACCATGTTTGACTCGAGAACACGTATTTCAAAACAAGTAGTGGAAGAGGTAAAGACTCATTTCCAATCAATGGTTTTCGATACTATCATCAATGTCAACACCAAATTAAGCGAAGCTCCAAGCTATGGTCAAACCATCATCATGCATGATGCCACAAGTTCCGGAGCCATCAACTATCTTAACCTAGCAAGAGAAATAATAAAAAACAACGAAAATGACATTACAGAATAAGAAAAGAGGCTTGGGACGTGGCTTGGATGCCATCTTACAAAGCCCTGAAACCGACATAACATCATCTGACATATCCGGCAATTATGTAGCCGGCGCTGTAGCCGAGTTAAACATAGATTTTATAGAAGCAAATCCATTTCAACCTAGAACTGATTTTGACGATAACGCATTAGAGGAACTAGCAGAATCCATTAAGATACAAGGTGTCATACAGCCTGTCACGGTAAGGAAAATGGGTCGCGACAAGTATCAGCTCATCTCTGGAGAACGCCGTCTCCGCGCATCAAAGTTGGCTGGGCTTAAGACTATACCCGTTTTTATTCGTGTCGCCAACGATGAACAAATGCTGGAAATGGCTCTCATAGAGAATACTCACCGTGAGGATCTCAACGCCATAGAGGTGGCTCTCTCCTATCAACGTCTTCTGGAAGAATGCCGACTTACACAGGAACAGCTTAGTGAGAAAGTAGGTAAAGACAGAACTACCGTCTCAAACTTCTTACGCCTTCTGAAACTACCACCAGAAGTGCAGGTAGCATTGCGCGACGGCTACATCTCCATGAGCCAGGCTCGTAGCATAATCAATATAGATGATAAGACAAAACAACTGCTCATCCTTAAGGAAATAATAGATAAAGACCTGAGCGTCAGACAAGTAGAAGAAATAGTACGTAACACAAACACTAAAAACACTAAAACAAAAAAACAAAAAAACATCTTACCAGAAACTTTTGTCAACCAAGGAGAGAAATTATCCAAGTCACTGAATGCCAAAGTTAAAATTGAACGTAACAACAGAGGTAAAGGTAGTATTACAATAAATTTCAAAAACGACTCTGATTTCGAAAGACTGATGTCTATCATTTATAAAGATTGAAAATTTATATGTTAAAACGTTTTCTAATATTAACTCTGATTCTTTTTGTTTCTATTGTTAATGTCATGGCAAAAAACGACAGTATAGTAGAACAAAAGAAACATGATCCTAAAAAAGCGACTCTTTACTCGGCTGTGCTACCAGGTCTGGGTCAGGCTTATAATAAAAAATATTGGAAAATACCTATCGTTTATGCTGGCATTGGAACTATATTCTACGTAGCTACCTCTAATGGTAACGAGTATAGAAATTACCGACAAGCATACGATTATAAAACAGGTACAAACACAGATGTTAGCGAGGATGTCATAAGCATTGCAAATCGCTATTCTGCTGAAAATCTGATCTTTCTGCGTGACAACTATAGAAGAAACATGGAACTAAGCTGGATCATCATGGCTGTGTGGTACGGCTTAAATATCATAGACGCGACAGTAGATGCGCACTTCTTTGAATACGACATCGGCGATGATTTGACATTGAAAGTAGAACCAATGATACAGACCAATTATGCTTATTGGGATTCGGGATACGGATATGGAAACGGGAACGGAATTTCTTTGAAACTAAAATTTTAAACGATGAAGATTATATTGTTAGGATACGGCAAGATGGGTCACGAGGTAGAAAAAATAGCTTTACAACGTGGACATATTATTGTGGCAAAAATAGATAACGAAGAGGAATTCAGGAATTCAGGAATTCGGGAGCTATGTATTACCGGAACAAACAATCTAGTTGCCATTGAATTCAGCACACCAGCCACAGCATACCATAACATCAACCGTTGCTTCGACCTGAACATTCCTGTCGTATGCGGAACAACAGCATGGTATCAGCATTTCGACGAGATTAAAGAAAGATGTGAAAGAGAAGGTCAGGCTTTGTTCTATGCACCCAACTTCAGCATCGGAATGAACATCATGTTTATGCTCAACCACCAACTTGCCAAGATAACAGAAAAATACGATTATAAACTAAGTCTCACAGAGACGCATCATATCCATAAACTCGACAAGCCCAGCGGCACAGCCGTGAAACTCGCCGAAGATATTTTAGACAACAACAACAATTACAAATCATGGACGTTGAAGGAATGTACAATTGACAATGAACAATTGACAATTGATGATGTACTTCCAATTGAGGCGATCCGAGAAGGTGATGTCTTTGGCATCCATGAGGTAAAAGCCGAATCAGACTGCGACATCATACAACTGCGTCACGAGGCGTTCAGCAGAAAAGGATTCGCTACCGGCGCGGTGATAGCAGCAGAGTTCCTCATCGGCAAGAATGGAATTTATACAATGAACGATTTGTTGGGACAAAATTAAAACCTGAGAACCTGAAAAAAATGAAAATCTGAAAATATAAAAAAATAAAACTATGTTAGCATTCATATTATTAGTACCGGCATTATTTACAATTCCAATCGCATTCTGCTGGAAGCTTTTCGAAAAAGCTGGTTATAAAGGATTCTATTCCGTAATACCATATTACAATCTATTCATCCTATCAAAGATCGTTAACGATACCAAATGGTGGTGGTATCTTCTGTTGATAATACCATATATCAACTTCTTCACCATGATGCTGATGTTTATCGACCTGGCAAAATCATTCGGAAGGTTTAAGATATGGGAAATTGTATGTGCCGCAGTAATTCCTTTTATCTTCTTCCCTCTCGTAAGCATACAAGGCTCAAAATACAGCGACCCTAGAGTGACAAGCTATCCTGAAAAGGGAGCAGTACGCGATTGGCTCGACTCCATCGTATGGGCTGTAGTTGCCGCCTTGATAATAAGGACATTCATGTTCGAGATGTACACCATTCCTTCTTCTAGTATGGAAAAATCACTGCTGGTAGGAGATTATCTGGTCGTAAGTAAACTAGGCTACGGACCTCGTATTCCTAACACTCCACTATCTTTCCCATTCGTACATCATACATTGCCATGGTCAAAAACCGCAAAATCATATATAGAGTGGCCGCAACTTCCATACAAACGTCTTCCTGGAACAACAGAGATAAAACGCAACGACCCTATAGTATTTAACTTCCCCGCAGGTGATACCGTTAGCGAAGTATATCAGAGTAATGTCACTTTCTATCAGTTGGTTAGACATTATGGAAGAGAAAGGGTTATGAACGACAAGAAACAATTCGGCAATATCATAACACGTCCTGTAGATAAAAGAGAAAATTATGTAAAACGCCTCATCGGTATGCCGGGCGACACACTTCAGATCATTGACGGAATAGTATATATCAACGGTGAAATCGGTGATCAGCCAGAAGAAATGCAACATAATTATCTTGTTAAAATAAATTCCAATGGAATAAACTCCAAAATCCTGGAGAAATACAACATCACCGAAGGATACAGAACAGCTAATCCTAATGAATTGATATTCAACATGACCGCCAATATTGCAGAAGAATTCAAGAAACTTCCTTTCGTGACATCTGCAGAAAGGATGATAGCAGCAGCTGGCTCTGATATCTCAGAAGAAATATTCCCCAATGACACAACACATTTCAAGTGGAATACCGATAACTTCGGACCTATCGTCATTCCTCAAGAAGGTATGACAGTCAAAATCAACGCAGAGAACATCGCATTGTACGACAGAGTCATCAAAGCATACGAACATAACGATATGTTAATCAAAGACGGTAAAATCTTCATTAACGGCAAAGAAACCGATGAATATACATTCAAGATGGATTATTATTGGATGATGGGTGACAACAGACATAACTCACAAGATTCTCGCTTCTGGGGTTATGTTCCTGCCGATCATATCGTCGGAAAACCTGTTTTTGTTTGGTTGTCAATAGATAAAAACAGTGGTAAAATACGTTTTAACAAAACCTTCAGAACTGTAAAATAAAATGGGATATAACAAAAACAGATCTATGGAAGAAAAAGAGATGAAAAGCATTGTCTCTCAACAAAAAAAAAGTAAGAAAAGCAAACCCAAAAGCAGTAAGACCGGGACTCGCAAAAAAGAAAGAGACCCGCGAATCCGTATCATTTTTGGCATCTTTTTTATATTGTTGAGCATATTCATCCTTCTATCCTATATCACCTACCTTACTGGTTATAAAATCACAGGTAATTTAGGCGACACCATAGGTATGTATATGACAGAATATTCCTTCGGCATAGGTTCTTTATATCTGATATTTTTACTTTTACTAGCAGGACTCAACCTCAGTTTTAAAGGTCCCAAAATTGGAATCATAGTCTTGTCAAAATATTGCATAATGACATTAGTATGGCTTCCGCTACTTTTGGCTAGTATAATGCCACAAAATAATACTTACGAACCTTTCTTCGGTCTTTTAGGTTTAAAGATCCACAACTTTTTACTCCCTTATATCCAAGAAGTCGGTATATATATAATATTGATATTCATAGCAATAACATATTTATTATACACATTTGACATTAAAATGCCTAGTTTTAAAAAACTTCCTAATCCTTTTGAGAATGAAATAAAAAATGAAGAAGAGGAAGATGATTCCGATGATGAAGAGGAAGAAGATTCCGATGATAATGATAATGATGATGAAATTACAGTAAAGCATATTGATATCATTGATGACAAGGAAGATTATATTGATGATATAGATGATATTGCCGATAACGAAGAAGATCACATTGATAATATTGAGGATAATATTGATGATATTGATGATGATGGATTTGAAGATGCACCTCCTGCAACAATAAAGACCCATGAAGATGAAGATGAAAGCATAAGCGATGAAATTGACATGGAGATAACAAAACCTGTCGAAGAGAAGCAAGCTATAGAGATAGGAGAACATTTTGGTCTTGATACCAACTTTGATCCGAAATTAGATTTGCCGAGTTTCAAATTTCCTCCTTTGGATTTACTTAAGGAATATAATGATGGAAATAATGTCGTTGACAAATCAGAACTTGAAGCAAACAAGAAAAGAATCGTCGATACGTTGGCGAATTACAATATTGCTATTGAAAAAATCAAGGCTACAATTGGTCCTACCGTCACCTTGTATGAAATCATACCTGCCGCAGGTGTAAGAATAGCTAAAATCAAAGGATTACAAGACGATATTGCACTATGTTTGTCAGCAATAGGAATACGTATAATAGCTCCTATTCCTGGTAAAGGAACCGTAGGTATTGAGGTACCTAATCAAAAGCCGCAGATAGTCTCAATGAAAAGCATTCTAGCATCAGAACGCTTCCAGAAGTGTGGATACGAATTACCTTTTGGTATTGGCAAGACAATTTCTAATGAAAGCTATGTCGCCGACCTTGCCAAGATGCCTCACATTCTTATGGCAGGTGCGACAGGTCAGGGTAAATCTGTTGGCATCAATGCTATCATCTCTTCTCTACTTTACAGCAAACATCCTGCGGAACTCAAGTTTGTCCTCGTTGACCCTAAGAAAGTCGAGTTGAGTCTTTACAAAAAAATCGAACGCCATTATCTAGCAAAACTCCCTGATTCTGAAGAGGCTATCATTACCGACGTACGTAAAGTCGTTAGAACCCTTAACTCTTTATGTATTGAGATGGATAACCGTTATGAGCTTCTTAAAGATGCTCAGGTACGTAATATCAAGGAATATAACGCGAAATTTATCTCTCGTAAGTTAAGCCCTTACGACGGACACAGATTTTTACCATATATAGTCCTCGTCGTTGACGAATTCGCCGATTTAATCATGACAGCTGGAAAAGAAGTCGAGGCTCCTATCACACGATTAGCACAATTAGCCCGTGCTATCGGAATACATCTTATCATTGCAACACAACGTCCGTCTGTTAATATCATCACAGGTACCATCAAAGCCAACTTCCCAGCTCGTATAGCATTCCGAGTCATCTCTCGAGTAGATTCAAGCACTATCCTCGACACTAATGGTGCCGACCAACTTGTAGGTAGAGGCGATATGCTCTTATCAACTGGCAACGACCTTGTCCGTCTGCAATGCGCTTTCATCGATACTCCGGAAGTGGAAGATATTACCGATTTCATCGGATCACAAAGAGGATATGCCGAAGCATATAACCTGCCAGACTGCCCTGACGAAAAAGATGAAAGCGGCGGAAAAGAAACACTCAACCCAAATGAAAGAGACCCTCTATTTGAAGAAGCAGCTTATATCATAGTGCAAACTCAACAAGGTTCAACATCAATGTTGCAACGTAAGTTAAAGCTCGGTTACAACAGAGCAGGACGTATCATCGACCAACTTGAAAAAGCCGGTATCGTAGGTCCTTTCGCAGGAAGCAAACAACGTGAAGTTAGAATAGCAAACGAAATGGCTCTTGAACAATACCTCAAGGATTTGTATATGGATGATAATTCTGAACTATGACTTTAAACTATGAACTATGACTATGGCTATGAACTATGAACTAAATTTTAATTATGAAGAAATACATTTTGATAATAATAGGGATTCTGACAAGCATAAGTCTGTCGGCGCAAACCGCTGAAGAATATCTTAATTCTGTAATCGAGAAACACAAATCATACGACGACATCAGTATCGTCTTTAATTGTAAAGTCGTCGATACAGAAAATGGCTATCACGAATCAACAACAGGCCACGCTTCAATGAAAGGCGATTCATACATCATGAACATCGAAGGACAGGAGATGATTTGTAACGGCGAAACTCTCTGGACACATCTCATCTACGATGAAGAAGTGATGATAAGCGAGGTGACAGAAGATAACGACTCCTCCCCTCTCGGCATCATAAACTCTTTTTCAGAAAACGTAACCGCCACTTTCATCGAGACTGACGACCCCGACATCAAAGTCATCGAGATAAAAGAAATCATTGACGCGACATTCGAGAAAATTCTGCTCAGCTTCAACAAACATAATTCAAACATTAAGAAAATTCATATCTTCATATCAGAAGGCAATGAATTCATCTATGAGATAACCGACTTCAAGACAAACCAGAATCTTCCCGACAGCATGTTCATCTTCGACGAGACGATACACCCTAATGTGGAAGTTATTGATATGAGATAGAATATTCAAATTGAAAATTGTTGACAAAGACTGTTGTCCGTTGACTAAAAAAAAAAACATGAATTACGAATTAATACTAGAAATAATTGCGGTGATAACGGGGATGCTCAGCATCTGGTATTCTTATAGGATTAACATCTTGGTCTATCCTATCGGGATGATAAGCCTCGCTCTTTATGTCTTCATATTCATAAAGAACGGTCTCTACGCCAATGCCGTAATCAATTTCCTGTATTTCGTGATAAGCATCTTCGGATGGTGGAACTGGTTAAGACAACGGACAACAGACAACGGACAACAGACTACTGATAAAGGTGAATTAAAAGTCTCTTATTTAAGTAAAAAAGAGAATGCCATTACCATCACTATCCTCGTGATTTTGATATTCTTCATCAATTTATTTACAACTAATGATTTATCGATAAGATTGGATTATTATACAAGTGCGGCAGGATTGATAGCGATGGTTCTTACATCGTTCAAGAAAGTAGAAAATTGGTTCTTCTATTTGGTTGCCGATATAGTCTTGATTCCGCTCTGTATTTATAACGGATTATATCTCACAAGTATTCAATATGTGGCATATACGATTTTGGCGATAATGGGTTACATCAACTGGAATAAAGAGGCGAAGAAAAATGTTTAAGATTGCCATCACCGGACCTGAATCGACGGGAAAATCGACACTCGCAGAGAAGTTGGCGAAACATTTCAACACCGACTTCATACCCGAATATTCCAGAACCTATCTCGAAAACTTCGAAGGTCAATATACTGAAAACGACGTAGTTGAAATAGCAAAAGGTCAACATAACCTCATATTGAAAGAAGAGAAGAAATCGCCTAAAATCCTCATCGCCGACACTGAGATTATAGTATGCAAGATTTGGGTGGAATACGTCTTCAAACATTCCAACGAGACTATCGACAATATCTTAAAACAACAAGACTTCGACTTATATCTTTTATGCGACATTGATTTGCCTTGGGTTTATGACCCTTTGAGAGAAAATCCTAATCTTGAAGAAAGAAAAGAACTGTTCGAGATCTACAGAAACACATTGGAACAAATGAATGTAGGGACGCGGCATGCCACGTCCATCCCTTTCGAAATAGTCAGAGGCGACAATGAAGAAAGAGTCGAGAATGCGATAAACATAATAAAGAAATATTATCATGAATAAAGAAAGAAAACATATAGTTTTTTTGGCGCGATGGTATCCGCACCGCTACGACCCGATGTTCGGACTTTTCGTACAACGTCATGCCGAAGCCGCCGCTTTGTTCAATGATATCACTGTTATTTATTGTCAACAGACCTGTAGAGACGTATCAATTACACCTGAAAAAAATGAACAATATGTAATTGACACGTCTAATCATAAAAAATTCGAAATCGTAAGAACATTAGAAAATAATGTCGATACGATTCGTGTTTATTATAAAAAACCGAAAAACAAAATCTTATCCCTGATTCGTTTCTATCGTGCCAATATGATGGCATTGAAAATAGGACGCGACAACGGACGCGACAAGTCACGTCCCTACGATTTGATTCACGTTCATATCCTAACACGATTAGGCGTGATTGCATGGATACAGAAATTATTGCATAAGACACCTTATATAATTACAGAACATTGGTCGAGGTATTTGCCGGGAAACGACTTCAACGGTTTCTTGAGAAAGTTCTTTACTAAGATTATAGTCCGTAATGCAAAATTAGTTACTACCGTTACGGAAAATCTCGCCAATGCAATGAAGGCACACGGATTGAAAAACGACAATTACGTCACGCTTCCTAATGTCGTGAACCTCGATATGTTTCATATCTCCGAAAAAAGCAATAATCCATGCAAGATAATTCACATCAGCTGTTTTGAAGACAAGTCGAAAAACATAAGCGGACTTTTGGAATCATTGAAGATTGTTGATGAAAAAGGCATCGACTTCCAATGTACGCTCATCGGCGAAGGAATGGACTTCGAGATGATGAAACAAAAAGCAGAATCTCTGCAATTAATTAATAAGGTATCATTTACCGGATTATTGGAAGGACAAGCTTTAGCCGACGAACTCGCTTCAGGAGATTTCTTGGTATTATCGAGCAATTATGAAAACATGCCCGTCGTCATCCTCGAAGCATTAGCATCAGGATTGCCTGTCGTAAGTACCAATGTCGGCGGCATCAAAGAAATGATTGACGAGACGAAAGGAATCTTGGTAGAACCACGCAATCAAGAAGCCTTGGCGGAAGCCATCATCAAAATGATAGAGACATATAAAAACTATGACGCCAATTATCTAAGAAATAGCGTCATAGAGAAATACGGATATGAAAGCGTGGGAAGGTTTTTGGATAAAATGTATAAATAAAAACTGAGAATTAATTGTTTACTCCTCCACTGATTCTATCTTCAACACTCTTAGGATATTAAAAACAAATAAGCAAACACTAAACGTAAAAGTCCAATAGAAAATATATCTGACATCATTATTTCGTAGCGCAATCGTCGGAATAATAAGCAACAAAGAATAAACGGCATTTGGAATAAGAAATATCTTACTTAAGTTTCCTTTATTAACGTTTTTATATTCTGTTACAATAAATTTTGGCATTTTTGAAAAATCATCCTTAGACTTAATCCCCAAAATCCTAAAAATCACCAATCTGGTTACACCATCAAGAAGAAGGAATGCCACGCCTGCAATAGCTGTTTTTTTCACATCATAGCTGATATCCATTGATGGCAAAACAAGCATACACCATCCTATCAATGCAGCAGCCACTAAAAGAATCAATACATCATGGAACTTGAATCTGATTTGTAAATGTTTTGTTGGAATTAATTCTGACATAATTTTAAAATTTTAGTTATTCGAGTTCGTCTCGAAACCGCTGAACCGTTCATCGATTCAGACCACAAAATTATGCAGACTCAATTATTTATGATTATGTTAGAATATGTTTCTGTTATGTTTCTGCAAAAATGACAACAACTCTTCATTGATATTGCTCATCTTTGTTTTTTCAGCAACTCTTTTCTTCCTGCTTACACAACCTTGGTACGACAGACCTAAAAGTGCCGCTTTATGAATTTCCGAAATGCTTAAAAGAGAAAGCATACAATAATCTATTTCACCTTTGTTAAGTTCTGGGAAAGTCGTTTTTAGTTCATTTACAAAATCATTAAAACAAAGGTTTATTTCTTTTTCCAAATTCATCTTCTCATTTTCCTTGAGGCAAATCATACTTGCACTGACATTAGTCGCGCTTAAATCCGATTCGCTTTCACATTTGTCTTTAATCAGAATGAAGATTTCCGATGAGATAAATCTATTCCATTTTTCGGAGAAATCTTCTTTGCTTGACGCATTTCTCTTTCTCTTTATGATAAAGAATATTGATGAAGTTATGATTAACGGAAATACCAAATATATGATGTGAATATTACCTTTATTGTTCTCGGCACATTGGTAATCTCTCTCATATTCATACAAAAGATTTTCAGCAGACAATGACTTTCTTTTAAATTCAGAAAAGATTTCGTTTATGGAATCGTATTTCAAACTGTGACAAACTGATAATGCAGTATCACCTTTTATAAGATAAAGATTAGAAAGCTGTCTGTGAGCCGATATTTGCTTCTTTATATCATTAGAGTTCAATACTATTTTGGAATGATTTATCGCTCCGTCAATATCACCTTCAATCTGATATAAGACCGAAAGATAATTGTTCAGAGAATAACTCATAGCGACTCTGTTTTCGGGAAGCAGACTTATTCCTTTCATTCTGTTTGGAGACAATCCTTCTAACTTCTCCTTTTGATGAAACGCCGTTGTCAAAGCCATATACAAAGCAGAAATAAGAGGCTCTTCCTTCTGTGCGAAGTTCATACTTTTCTGCATATAATACTGCAAAGTATCTGGATTTTCATTCTCCGAAAGATAATAACAAATATTACCAATTCTACGATAATCGTGAACTATATTATTCGAATCCAATGATGTGAGGCAATAATCCAACGACTTAAAATATAAATCTTTAGACAGAGTATAATTTTCGCAATCGTAGAAAACATCAGCTATGTTCTTGTAAATATCACCTTTTATATTATGGTTATTATCTTTTATTTTATCAGAAAATTTCAAAGCATTTATATAACACTTCAAAGCATCGTCGAAATGACATTTGGTGTAATGACAATACCCTAAGATATTATAAGATTTAGATAAAAGATAATATTTATTAACATTATCTCTACAATCATTGACCGAATCAATAAAGTCGCTGATAGATATTATAATATCATCATCAGCGACTTCGTTTTCCATAAGATATGTTTCGAAATCCTTAAACAATAAAACATCATCTACAGATTTCTTAGAATTGACATTACAAGAAACAAAAACGAGAATAAGCAGAATAAACAACAAACGTTTCATACCATTCCTTCTCCCTTTTGTCTTTAGCCAATCATTCCAGATTCTCGATAATCATTTTCACGAATTCTGTATTTGCAAGATGTCCTGGTTTGAAAGCTTTTACATGACCGAGGATAGGTTTTCCGAGCAATGCCATGTCGCCGATCAGATCCAAAAGTTTATGACGAGCAGGTTCGTTTTCAAAATGAAGTGTAGTGTTATTCAAGATTCCGCCTTGATGGATACCGACAGATTCCATATTGAAAAGTTTCGCCACGCGTTTGAGTTCTCCGGCAGGAACCATATCTTCAACAAAGACGATAGCTGTAGAAAGGTCGCCGCCTTTGATGAGATTATGTTTCAACAACATCTCTAATTCCTGGAAGAATACGAAAGTACGGCAAGGAGCTATTTCCTTTTCAAAGTCAGCCATACTTCTAAGAATCGCTGTCTGAGGTTTAAGTACCTGAGAGTTATAATCCACGCTCACCTCCATTCTGAAGTCTTCTGCTGGTTTGATGCTTATCTCGCAACCGATTTTAGGATGGAAATAAGTGACAGCCTTTTTAAGACGCAAATATTCACGATCAGCTTCTTGCTCGACTATACCCGCTGATTTAAGAGCTTCGAGCATATATCTTGCGCTGCCGTCCTGAATTGGAGGCTCTTCACAATCTATGTCAATCAATGCGTTATCGACGCCAGCACCACGTAACGAAGCGAGGATATGTTCAACGGTATAAACACGAACGCCGTTTTGTGCTATCGTTGTTCCGCGTGAAGTATCGACGACATTCTCGACTCTGGCTTCCACTATAGGCTTACCTTCGATGTCGATTCTTCTGAATTTGAATCCGTGATTTTCAGGAGCCGGATGAAATGTGAGAGTTCCACGTTGACCTGTATGCAAACCTGTTCCGCTAAGACTTACGTCTTGTTTTATAGTTCTTTGTTTCTCAATCATTGTTGTTTTTCTTTTAGTTGTTTTTCCAATTGCTCAACACGTTTCACCAACTTATCAAAATTCTTGATATGCACTGAAGACTTCAGATAATCTTTAATATTAAATGCCGGCGAGCCCATCAGTTCTTCGCCTTCTTTCTTTACGCTGCCCAAGATTCCAGACTGAGCACCTATCTTAGTATTGTTGGCGATATGGATATGACCAACAAATCCGACTTGTCCGGCTATGATACAATTATTTCCAATCTTAGTCGAACCGCTTACGCCAGTCTGAGCAGCGATGGCAGTATTCTTTCCGAGTTCAACATTATGAGCGATCTGAATGAGGTTATCAAGTTTCACTCCGTCATGGATTTTTGTTGAACCCATAGTAGCGCAGTCGATACAAGTGTTAGCGCCTATTTCGACATTATCGCCAAGACTTACATTACCTATCTGAGGAATCTTTTTGTAAGATCCGTCTTCTTGAGGAGCGAATCCGAATCCGTCTGCGCCCAAGACACATCCAGAATGTAAGATACATGACTTACCGACAACAGTCTGCGCATAAAGTTTTGCGCCGGCATAAATGACAGTATCGTCACCGATAACGCAATCATCACCTATATATACTTGAGGATAAATCTTCACTCGATTACCTATTTTGACTCTTTCGCCTATGAATGCGAATTCACCTATATATACATCTTCTCCGTAGGTGGCATCTTTTGAAATAAACGACAAAGAAGAAACGCCGCTTTTCGACTGCATAAACTGCTGGTAAAGACCGAGAAGCTGAGCGAAAGCAGCGTAAGCATCGGGCACTCTGATAAGTGTTGCCGAGACTTTATCCTGTAATTGCAAATCGTTATTAACTAAAACTATCGAAGAATTCGTAGTGTATAAATATTGTTCATATTTAGGATTAGCGAGGAAACTCAACATACCAGGAGCGCCTTCCTCAATCTTAGCGACATTATAGACTTTTGTCTCCGGATTACCTTCTACTGTACCTCCGAGAAATGTCGCTATTTGAATTGCTGTAAATTCCATATTAAATTACAAAGAATTAAATTCACGTTTTATATTTAATACTGCCTTCTCAACCATAGGATTGTTAAATGAAGCCAATTTCTGAGCTATCATTGCCACATCAGCATCCGGATTATCATTAAAAACAGCGTTTATATTTTGTAAAACCTCCTCTTTTGCCAAATACACAAGATGCCATGTTTCTTCTGTAACGTAAAGACGTTGCGCCATATTGTGTTCAAACTCATCTTGTACATTCTGCATAAGCGAAAATTGGAAATCATCTTTTGTCATGACAGGACTAAACACACGTTTCACCAAGATAGGAAACTGCATACGCTCAATAAAAAGCAATAAACGCTCGTGTGCCTGAATCTTCAAAGGAACCACTATTTTTAGAGAAACAAGTCTTAAATCATTGTCATTTATCAAGTTAGAAGTACCACCGACAGTATGGTGATTTTTATCTCTGATAACAAAGAAAGCCGAAATCAGGAGTACTATTATTACTGCGATTATAAAAATATTAATCCAATCCATCTAAAAAAAATTTTCGCAAATATACATAAAAACATTTTATGATTTTAAAAAATAAAATTATGTGTTTTTTTCACAAAAAGTAGTAATTTTGTCAAGTTTAACAGAATGATAATTTCAACATAATTTCACAAATAAAAAGAAAATGGAAAACAACATTTTATCACAGAGAGTCAATAATATGGCTGAATCAGCTACATTAAAAATGACTCAATTAAGTCGTGAATTAAAGGCACAAGGCATTGATGTTATTTCTTTAAGTATTGGCGAACCGGACTTCAACACTCCAGTTGCAGCGAAACAAGCTGGTATTGATGCTATCAACAATAATGACACACATTATCCACCTGTTCCTGGAACACCGGCATTACGTAAAGCTATTGCTGAGAAGTTAAAACGCGACAATGGTCTTGACTATACCGATGCCGACATCATCGTTTCAAACGGAGCTAAGCAAGCTATCACAAACGTGTTCATGGCTATCGTAGATAAAGGCGACGAAGTCATCATCCCTGCTCCTTTCTGGGTATCATATCCTGAGATGGTAAAATTGGCTGACGGCACTCCTGTTTTCATCAACACAACAGCCGAGCAAAACTTCAAAATCACAGCCGAACAATTGGAAGCAGCCATCACTCCAAAAACAAAGGCATTCATTTTCAGCACACCATGTAACCCTTCCGGTTCCGTATATACAAAAGAAGAATTAGCTTCATTAGTTGAAGTATTCAAGAAATATCCTCGCATCATCGTTCTCTCTGACGAAATCTATGAATTCATCCAATACGAACAAAAACACGAAAGTATGGGTCAGTTCACTGAATTGAAAGACAGACTCGTCATCATCAACGGTGTCGCCAAAGGATATGCCATGACAGGTTGGCGTATAGGTTATATCGCAGCTCCTAAAGCTATCGTTTCAGCATGTAACAAAATCCAAGGACAATACACATCAGGTATCTGTACAATAGCTCAGGCAGCATCATTGGAAGCAGTCAAGATGTCACCTGAAAACTCAGAAGAAATCCAAACCATGCTCAAGGCTTTCAGAAACAGAAGAGATATGTTCTTTGAACTCTTAAGCGAAATCCCGGGCATTAAATTAAGCAAACCTGCTGGCGCATTCTATATGTTCCCAGAAATCAAGTCATACTTCGGCAAGACAGACGGCGAAACAACAGTCAACAACAGCAACGAACTCTGCTTGTACTTATTAGACAAAGCCCACGTCGCTTGCGTTGCCGGTGACGCTTTCGGCAACGACGAATGCATCCGTCTCTCATACGCCACATCAGAAGACAAACTTCGCGAGGCAGCAGCAAGAATTAAAGAAGCATTAAGCAAATTAAAATAAATCGTTATTAGGCTTTTGGGATTCCGGAACACTGGAATTCTGGAATTCCAAAAACCTAAAACAATCCGCATCATGAAAACTCTTTTCGATTCTTTTAACAACAAAAAAATCATGATAGTCGGCGACATCATGCTCGACGTATATATGGAAGGTAAAGTTGAGAGAATCTCTCCTGAAGCTCCCGTACCTATAGTCTCTGTAACCGAGAAATTTTCTCGTCTTGGCGGTGCCGCCAATGTAGCACAAAACATATGCGCTTTAGGTGCAGAAGCAGTCCTATGCTCAGTTATAGGCATTGATGATAACGCAAAAGAATTGTTATCAATTCTAAAAGCAAACAATATGCCTACTCATGGCATTATCGACAGTACAGACAGAATTACCACAAGCAAAGTACGTGTCATAGGAAACAAGGCGCAGATGCTTCGCATCGACACGGAAGACACCTTTGACTTAACAGAAGAAGAACAGAGCATATTGCTTGACAGAATAGTCCATATTATTGAAAATGAAATAATTGACGGAATAATTCTACAAGATTACAATAAAGGTGTATTAACAGAGACTCTTATAAAAGAAGTCATTTCCATAGCCAATAAGAATAATATTCCTACAGCTGTAGATCCTAAGAAAAATAATTTCTTAGCCTATAAAAACGTAAGCATTTTCAAGCCTAATCTAAAAGAACTGAAAGAAGGCTTAGGCATTAATATTGACCGCAAAGACATAAATAGCATCCTTAATGCCATCGATATTTTACAAGATAATTTATCATGCCGATATATAATGACCACACTATCTGAAGATGGTGTTATGATCAAAGACTATAAGGAGTCTGTTTATCATCACATACCTGCTCATCTCAGAAAGATAGCTGATGTATCAGGTGCAGGTGACACGGTACTTAGCGTAGCCATGTTATGTTTGGTAAGCGGACAAAACGCATATAATATAGCAGCACTCTCTAATCTCGCCGGCGGTTTGGTCTGTGAAGAACTAGGCGCAGTGCCCATCAACAAAGAGAAATTATTCGAAGAGACTAAAAAAATATACAAAGAAGATACCTTATAATAAAAACATCACTTTCACGTTATCTTATTATGAAAAAAGTGAAGAAATACTCGTCAATCATTTGTTTGGGCATTATTTTGTTTATGATGCCACTTTTATCGTATGCTCAAAAGAAAGGACCTGTCAATTTGCCCACATACGATAATGAACCTTATCATTACGGATTCATTCTTGGTTACAACCAAATGTTATTTTCCATAGATTATGTAGATAACTATCAGAACATAATACACCCAGCACAAGAACTTCCTGCTTCCGACGTTCTCACTAACACCAATGAATTATTCAGCAAGTCTGATTTCAGAGTTAATGACATCATACCACAGATGACCCACGGTTTTACCGTTGGTATTGTCGGAAATCTCAGATTAGGACGTTATTTCGACCTGCGACTCATTCCCTCATTAAGTTTTGGCGAAAGAAAAGTCGTGTATAACATAGTCTCTTTACAACCAGATTTTGAAGACCCTAGCATCATTAACGAGGTAGAGAAAGAACTCAAAAGCGTCACTCACTCAACCTTTGTGGAATTTCCTTTACAGATCAAATATAAATCTAAACGATTCAACAACTCCGCCGCATATCTTCTGACAGGTTTGAATTATAAGATTGACATGGCTTCACAAAAAAGAAATTATGGTGAAACCGATGGTAAGCCCAAGACAATTAATATTAAAAGACATGATGTTGCAGCAGAAATAGGTGCCGGCTTTGATTTTTATACAGGTTATTTCAAACTTGGTGTTGAAATTAAAATGAGCTATGGCTTACTTAATGTGGCAAAGAAAGAGAATTTCATGTTCACCAATAGCTTTGATTACCTTCGTAACAAATGCTTCCAATTATCATTCACATTCGAATAAGAGCCATTTCGTGATATTTTTCAACAAAACACGATAACAAAACACAATTAAAGGCAGAGCTATTATTATCCTCTACCTTTATTCATAACACACAAACACATGATTATCAATGTTATAATCTTTTTTTAAAAAAATTATAAATTTTACTTGCACATAAATATTTTTTTTGTACTTTTGCAATCACAAATCAAGGCGGTCTCTTCGTCTAGTCTGGTCAGGACGTCAGGTTTTCATCCTGGTAACAGGGGTTCAAATCCCCTAGAGACTACAAAATCTTCACAGCCACTCCCAATTCGTTCAGTGGCTTTTTTTAACGGGCGGTCTCTTCGTCTAGTCTGGTCAGGACGTCAGGTTTTCATCCTGGTAACAGGGGTTCAAATCCCCTAGAGACTACAAATAAAATCAAAGAGCCACTAACAGATGTTAAGTGGCTTTTTTAGTGCTTATGGTAAAACATTATTTATCAAATAAACACAAAATCCATAAAAGGAAAGGACTATTAACCTTTTCTCTTTTCTTCTTGATATTGGTTAACTTAAACCATAAGCTCAATGCTCAAGAACAGTTTCAGTATGGCTTCATAGGAGGCTTAAACATGAGTACCATCACTGCAAAAAATCACGATAGCGGTTTTAAAATGGGATTCAACATCGGCGGAGTCGCACAATACTTGATAAACAATAATTCTTGCATAGCAGCAAATTTAAACCTGTCATCAAAAGGACAACAATTTTCAAAAATAGAAGAAAACTCCCTCAACTACCTTAAAATCTATCATTCAACCACCTTATATTATATAGACATACCATTACTCTACCAATATTACGTAAAAGACATCATCGGACTTGAGATCGGTCCTACCTTGGGCTTCTGCCTAAGTGGAAGAGACAAAACCAAAATAGGAAACGAGTCATGGAACATCAATAAATTCGAAAAAGATTTATATAATCCTTTTGAACTAGGACTCACTGTTGGAATTTTCACCCACGACCTCACAGGTAGCGAATATAACAATGTTTTTATCGAAATAAGATATTTCATAGGACTAACCAACTTTATCAGCGACTACAACAGAAATTACAACAATGGCATACTTATAAATATTGGTTATATAATAAAAAAACCATTAAAAAAACGATCATGAATTCCAACAGCATTTTAAAACTACAGATTATACTTGGAAATCAATATAATCCATATATAAATCTCGCCATCGAAAGCCAATTACTCGACGAAGTCCATGAAAATTGCATCAGACTCTTTCTTTGGAAAAACAAACAGACCGTTGTGATAGGCGCAAATCAAAACCCTTATAGCGAATGTGATGTGGATTCACTAATAAAAGAAGGCGGACATCTATCGAGAAGAAGAACAGGCGGTGGAGCCGTTTATCATGACCTTGGAAATCTCAACTTCTCTTTTGTAGCAGACAAAAAAAACTATAACGTAAAACGACAGATGCAGGTGATACAAAAAGCCCTTATGTCATTTGGATTAGAGACAGAAGTCAGCGGAAGGAACGACATCACATATCAAGGACGTAAATTCTCTGGCAACGCATTCGCTTTCACAAAACATCAAGGCTTACATCATGGAACCATCCTAATTAAAACCGATAGCGAGAAACTTCAACGCTATTTGAAAGTAAAACCTGCCAAATTACACAAACACGGCGTCAAATCAGTTGCAAGCAGAGTTATCAATCTCTCCGAAGTGGCAGATATAAACTCAGAAAATATCATACCTCATCTCATCACAGCTTTCGAAGAAGTGTATCAAAACAAAGCCGAAATGATAGATTTCAACTCACTCTGCACAGAAAAGGCATTACTTCTAAGTAAAAAAATTAGCAGCGATGATTATCTTTATGGCAAATGGAAATTTTTCAACGCAAAAAAGACAGCTAATTTCGAATGGGGAAATATCGAGTTGGACATCAATATTGACGAAGAAAAAAGAATTATCAGAGATATAAGCATAGCATCCGACAGCCTGGATCCCGAATCAATAGAAACTGCAGCCAACATATTAAAGGGAGCATCTCTTGATATTATTCCACAATACGACTCTAACAATATCATCATAAAAAACATTGTGGAAATTATTTTCTAATATTCTTATTTATTGTTACTAAATTTGTATTTTTGCTTATTCATTTTAATTTTTTTTCTATGAAAGCAAAATTTACATTCTTAATGCTCATTATTTTGAGTATTCCAACAAGCATCTTTGCCCAAAGAACAGGTTACAATTGTACAAATGGCATCAGTCTAGAAATTCGCGAACGAATTAATTATCCCAGTTATGAAATACCCGATGGTACAAAGATCAACACCACACCTGGGAAAAATGGTGGCACAGGCACTGCTGAAGATCCATTTATGATTACATCTAACGAGGACCTTGTCGAAATAGCCACACGTATCATAGAAGGTACAGAAGCACAAGGAAGCATTTTCCCAAACGGAAACACAGGCTATGCAGGTCAACATTTCAAATTAGCTAATGACATCGAAATTGACGAGTTAGTACAGATTGGCAACACCGTTAACATTTTCCATGGCAATTTAGATGGAGATGGTCATGCCATCAAAGGCATCAAAGGCGAATTCGTCGATTCCGGAGGATTATTCTCTTACATAACCGGCACAATAAAGAATTTATCTTTATATGGTAGTCTTAAAGGCGGCTATTACACCGGTGCTTTAGCTGCCATGGCATTTGAGACTTCTCACATCAGCAATGTTCACAATTATTGCGATATTACAGCTGACGGTCAGTTTACAGGTGGTATTGTCGCAGCCACATGGGGAACATTAATAGGATGTACAAACAACGCGGACATCACTTCGACATCAGACTTCGTTGGAGGTGTCAGTGCTGACACATATAACGACACATACGACTGTGTTAACACAGGTAATATTACAGGCACAACCTCAACAGGTGGTGTCATTGGTTATTGTACTAACAATAATGTGGCGAGATTACATAATGCAGGTAATATTTATGGAAGCACCACATTTACAGGTGGTGTTATCGGTTTCGTTGACAACTACAGAGAACCTGATGTTATTAACAGAGAACTAATAAATACTGGAGAAGTGATGACTGGCAGCGCCTCCGTAATAGGACAGCTGTGGATAGAAGCTGGTGTTGAAGGTCATACTGAAGACTGTTTCTACAACTCACAAAATTCAAAATTACAAGGCTATGCACCTGGCATTCATGCAGAATGGGTTCAACCTAAAACCGTTTTGGAAATGATTGGCGATGGTCTTGCTGAAAGTCTCACAAGCTGGACATTCAACGAAGGCATGTTCCCAATGCCGGCTCCTGTCGCAGAAAGCGAAATAGCAATATGTGCTGCAACGCCGGCATATTTCTTCAACGAAGATGGCAACGTAAATATTTACAACGCATTAAACAAAGATTTTACTGTTTACATTGAAAATGGCGCCGCATGGTCAACAGACAGCGACATCATCACTATTGAAGAAGGTGTTGCTTATCTTAATGAAACTGGCAGTTGCGTAATGACTGTAAATATAGGAGAAGCGTCAAAATGCTATAATCTTATAGTTTCCCAACCTGACAATATTATCGAGAACACCATAGTTAACAATATTTATCCAAATCCTGCAAAAGACCATATAATCATAGAAAATCAAGACATCAGAAACATTAGCATATACAATGTTAATGGCAAATGTTTGTTAAATATCAATGCAAACGGCGATAGACGTATCGATGTAAGTCACTTAACACCAGGATTATATATCATAAAAGCCGAATATAAAGATAATAGTGTAAGCAATTCTCGCATCTCTATTGTAAGATAAGTAAAAAAATGATATTATCATTTGCTTTTTTAAATCTTATTATGTAAATTTGCATGTCTAATTTTAAAATTTACATTATGAAAACAAGATTTACTTTTTTAGCACTCATCTTTTTGGGTTTAACCACAAACATTTTTGCCCAGAGAGCTGGTTACAATTGTACAGATGGCGTTTATCGTGACAATTGCGAACATTCTACGGAAATGTACATTTCAGAAAGACCAACAGATCTTATACTCAACACTATTCCTGCCAAGAGTGGAGGAACAGGAACAGCAGATGACCCATACATTATTACGACAGCAGAAGAATTCAATGAAATGGCGACACGTCTTAGTGAAGGCACTGAAACTCAGAGCTCCACATTTCCAAATGCCAATGTAGGATATGCCGGTAATTACTTCAAATTAGCCAACGACATTGAGTTGACAGAATTTCATCAGGTAGGCAACTACGATCATATTTTCTTCGGTAATTTTGATGGTGACAACCATAGCATTAGCGGCATTAACGGCTATATTGAAGAATGCGCGGGTTTATTTAACCGTATAGGTGATGGTGGTTATGTATGTAACTTATCAATACACGGAGTTATGGAAGGCTCCATTTATGTTGGAGGTCTCGTCGGAGCTCTTATGACAGGCAGTAGAGTCTCAAACATACACAATTATGTCGAAGTTAGATCAGAATGGTATTATGCCGGTGGTATTGCAGGTTCATCATGGGGATCTATCTTGGGCTGTACAAACAACGCCAATATCAGTGGTGCCAGCGATTTCGTCGGTGGTCTTGTTGGTGACTGCTATTTTGATGTATATGATTGTGTCAACACAGGTGATGTTACAGGTGCTGGTTCTGTAGGCGGTATTATAGGATATAGTTTTCCTCATAATGTTGCAAGATGCGTTAACGCCGGTAATTTGTACGGTGATTACTACTCTGGCGGTGTCATAGGTTTCGTTGATAACTATAACTATCCTGACTTAATCTGCTCTGAACTTGTCAATCTTGGAGAAGTCATTACAGGAGACGCTTCTGTTATCGGTCGTTTATGGGTAGAAGGTGATGTCGAAGGTCATGCTGACAACTGCTTCTACAACACACAAAACTCAACAAAACCTGGTTATATTCCTGGAAATCATGAAGATTGGGTTCAACCAAAAACCGTTTTGGAAATGATAGGCAGCGGTCTTGCTGAAAGTCTCACAAGCTGGACATTCAACGAAGGCTTGTTCCCAATGCCAGCTCCTGTCGCAGAAAGCGAAATAGCAATATGTGCTGCAACACCAGCATATTTCTTCAACGAAGATGGTAACGTAAATATGTACAACGCATTAAATAAAGATTTTACTGTTAATATTGAAAATGGCGCCGCATGGTCAACAGACAGCGACATCATCACTATTGAAGAAGGTGTTGTCACACTTGTCAACACCGGCGATTGTATTTTAACACTCAACATCGGTAATGCTTCTAAATATTACAATTTAACAGTATCACAACCTGATAATGTCAATGAAATAGCTACATTAAGCAACAACATTTATCCAAATCCTGCTAACAATTCCATAACAATTGACAATCAAGATGTTAAAAACGTCAAGATTTACAATGTAAAAGGTCAATGCATGATTGATGTCAATATGAATGGCTCATCAACAATAGATGTCAGCGCATTAGAAGTTGGATTCTATATCTTGAGAGCTGAATATAACGACAACAGCATTGCCACATCAAACATCTCCATTACAAGATAACAAGAAATACTTTTTCATTTATTTACAGATAAGACTCGTCTTCATGGCGAGTCTTTTTTATTCAAGCACATCGTTTTGTTTATTAAACAATTGAGTTATTTTTATTATTTTTGCAAATTCAATCATAAAAACAATAATAAATGAAATATTTTTTGCTTCCACTAGGCTGTCAGATGAATCAAAGTGACACTGAAAGAGTTAGGACAGTCTTACACAAGATGGGATTTGTACAAACAGACAATGAGGAAGAAGCAACATTACTAGGAATCATAGCATGTTCGGTGCGACAGAAAGGCATCGATAAGGTTTATAGCCGCATCAAAAAATGGAATGAAACTAAAAACAATAGAAATTGCATCACCTTTGTCTCTGGCTGCATACTTCCAGCCGACAGAGAACGTTTCTTAAAACTCTTCGACTTGGTATTCACCATGAATGACCTTCCCGACTTACCCGACATGATCCGTCAATACGGAGTTATCGTTCCTATGAATCAACAAGCCAACAAGTCTATAACTTTAGCTCAACAGCCAAAAGCCAAAAGCCAAAAGCCAATAGTCCAAATAAACCCGTCTGCCAACATGGACAGGTTTTGGATTATTAATCCAGATCATATATCAGATTTTGAGGCATTTATACCTATTCAAAATGGATGTAACAAATTCTGCACATATTGTGCCGTCCCATACACAAGAGGTCGTGAAGTCTCACGAAAATCTGATGACATCATTGCAGAATTGAAGGATTTAGTCGCAAAAGATTATAAATCAATAACATTATTAGGACAGAATGTCAATTCATACGGACTTGACAAGAAAGGTGAAGAGATCAATTTTGCAGAATTACTGCGAAGAATTGGCGAATTTGGGAATAGTGTTGACAAGGAATTTTGGGTTTATTTCACATCGCCACACCCTCGTGACATGAGCGATGAGGTTATTGAAGTAATTTCTCAATATAAATGTCTCGGAAAACAAATACATCTCCCTATACAATCTGGTGACGATGCGATGTTACAAAGAATGAACCGAAAACACAATCTTGAGGATTATCGTCATATAATACACACCATCAGAAGATTGCTTCCAGAAGCCACAATTTTCACAGACATCATTGTAGGATTTACGGGTGAGACTGAAGAAGAGTTTGAAAATTCAAGAAAAGCCATGGAAGAATTCAAATACAACATGGCTTATATAGCGCAATATAGCGTACGCCCTGGAGCTGTAGCATCGACATGGGCAGATGACGTTCCGAAGGCAACAAAGAAAGCTCGTTATCACATCCTCACGGATGAGCTGATGAAACACTCTCTGACATATAATCAAGGGCTTATAGGCAGGACATTAAAAGTCTTGGTCAACGGCATCGACAGAAACAGCTCTTATCTGACAGGACATACAGAAGGAAAGATAGTGATAAGATTCAGATCGGACGACAAAAATCTTATCGGCAAGATAGTGAATGTTGAAGTAACATCAGCCACTCCATTATCTATTGAAGGAAATCTTGTTGTGGAATGAAGATAGCATTTAAGACATTAGGCTGCAGAGTCAATTTATATGAGACAGATGCGATAGCCTCCAGATTTAAAGAAGGAGGTTATGAGGTAGTAGAGTCGTCGGAAGATGCGGATGTATATATCGTAAACACTTGTACCGTAACGAATCAGAGCGACCAAAAGTGCCGACAAGCATTACATCAAATACGTCGTCAACATCCTGACAGCTTGATATTGGCAACAGGATGTATGGTAAATCATAGAAAAGATGAACTCCTAGAAGCAAAAATCGCAGATTATATTATTGACAATGAAAGGAAACATGCTGTTTTCAACATCATTGATGAACATTTGAAAGGAAATCCATTAGACCCTGAAGGTTTAGACATTGATTTATTCAGTTATCAGCCTGCATATAATACATTCCACACACGCAGTTTGATAAAGATACATGACGGATGTAACAATTTCTGCTCCTATTGCATCATACCAATGGTAAGAGGAAGAGCGACAAGCAGATGCGACAAAGATATTTACGATAACATTCGCAGGGTTATAGATCACGGCTTCAAGGAGATTGTCCTGACAGGTGTCAACATGGGAAGATACAAATACCAAGAAACTGATTTTGAAACACTTATTGAAAACATTCTTAGGATAGAAGGAGATTTCAGATTAAGAATATCATCCATAGAACCAGACAATTTCAGTGATAGGTTTCTAAATCTTTTTCATGATGACAAATTAGCGCCACACATGCACATATGTCTTCAAAGCGGTTCTGAAAAAACGTTAAAGGCAATGCATAGACATTATACAGCATTAGAATTCAGGAAGATGTGTGACAGGATCAAGACACAGGTTCCAGATTTCAACATCACTACCGACCTTATTGTAGGTTTTCCTGGCGAAACAGAAGATGACTTTTCGGAAAGTGCCAATATGTGCAGAGAGATAGGATTCAGTCACATCCACACATTCAAATATTCTATCAGAAATGGCACCAAGGCAGCCACAATGTCAGAACAGGTTCCAGATAAGATAAAAACAATACGCAGTGCTGTGATAAGAGATATTTCTGCAGAGAATAAGAAGAAATATTTTGAACAGATGATGGGCAAGACTCAAAAAATGTTGATAGAACGCATCACTGCCGACGGAACAGCCTTAGGATACGGTGAAAATTATATTCCTATGAGACTAAAAAATAAAGATTTAGAAAAAAACACCTTTGTTGATGTCAGGATTGATAGTATCATTGAAAGAGGCGATAAGTCGGAAGTACGTGTAAAACAAGAGCATAACAATAATTGTGATTAATTTTATCGTTTTCAAAAAAAAAGAAAATTTTTTCAATAAAAAATGTAATTTGTAAAGATAAAATGACTAATTTTGCACCCCGAATTGGTATAGAATCATAAAAGTAAAAATATAGATATGGCAAATCACAAATCTTCACTTAAGAGAATCCGTCAAACAGAGAAAAGACGCCTTCGTAACCGCTTCTACGCTAGAGCAATGCGTGCAGCAGTTAGAGGCTTCAGAGCTTTGACAGAAAAAGCAGAAGCAGAAGCAAAACTTTCTGAGATGTACAAAATCATCGACAAGACAGCTAAACGTGGTATTATCCACAGAAATAAAGCTGCCAACTTAAAGTCAAAACTTGCACATCACGCAGCAAAATTAGCATAAGTTTTTGATACTAACAAAGAAAACCGACCACAGCGTCGGTTTTTTTGTTAATATTTTTTAAGACAACCGTCAACAGACTATAGACAACAGACATCGTCCACAATTATTTTACATAAAAATATGATAGAATTCTTAACAACATACAACCTCAACGGAATATTTATCGGCATCGCCACATTTCTAATAATCGGGATTTTTCACCCATTAGTCATCAAAGGAGAATATTATTTTGGAGTAAAATGCTGGTGGGTCTTCGCATTGATGGGAATCGTCAGCACAATCGCATCAGTAATGATAGATAATCTCACTTGGTCGATATTATTAGCCGTATGGGGAGCTTCATCATTCTGGTCAATACACGAACTTTTCGAACAAAGAGAGCGAGTCAGAAAAGGATGGTTTCCTAAAAGAATTGATAATGAAGAATGAAGAATGATGAATGATGAATGTAGAATGAAGAATGTAGAATGTAGAATGAAGAATGAAGAATGAAGAATGAAGAATGAAGAATGAAGAATGTAGAATGTAGAATGTAGAATGTAGAATGAAGAATGAAGAATGAAGAATGTAGAATGTAGAATGTAGAATGAAGAATGTAGAATGTAGAGATGTTTCAATGATATTTTGACTATTAAAGAACATTGATGCGTATCGGTCATAAGGAGTTAGGAATGACTTAAAGACTTTCTGACTTTGCGTCTTTATGTCTTTATATTAAAAAACCAGAAACCAAGATGAATACCATAAAGTCATGGGCGGAGGAAGACCGTCCAAGAGAGAAAATGCTTTCCAAAGGGAAAGATGCATTAAGTAATGCCGAATTAATAGCCATCCTGATAGGTTCAGGAAACAATAAAGAATCCGCTGTTGATTTATCGAAACGAATCTTGAGAGATCATAAAGACAATCTCATTGAGATTTCGGCATTAAGTATCAACGATTTGATAAAATATAATGGCATAGGAGTTGCTAAAGCCGTATCAATTACTGCGGCTTTGGAATTAGGACGAAGACGACGTTTCAGCGAAGCTTTGGAGAGACCATGTATCAAAAATAGCAAGATTGCCTTCGAATATTTCTATGCGCACCTCTCTGATCTCAACCACGAACAGTTTTGGATCATGCTTCTCAATAACGCTAATAAAGTCATAAAGTTAGAAAAAATAGGTATCGGAGGATTAAGCGGCACCACAGCCGATCCAAAAAAAATTTTCAAAAGCGCACTAGAAAACAATGCAGCGAGTATAATGCTTTGTCACAATCATCCGTCCGGGAATATTATTCCTAGCGAAGCCGACAAAAGAATCACCAACACTATTGTAAAAGCAGCACATTTTCTGGAAATAAAAATACTAGATCACATCATCGTAGGAAACAATATCTACTTCAGTTTTGCTGATGAAGGTATATTGTAAAAAATATTCCATAAAATGCTTTTTATATCAGTAATTTGTATAAATTTGCGAGTTTGTAACAATTAATTGAATTGATTAATCAAATAACTCGTAAATAATTTATAATCAAAGGATATGAAAAGAGCATCTATCTTATTCACTTTCATTCTTTTATTCCTAGGTTTAGGATGTTGTAATAAGTTAAAAGCGCAAAGTACTGTCGGCACAGACTTTTGGGTGACATTTTTGCCAAATGAAAACAGCGAAGACTTCAATATAAGCCTTATAGCTAGCGGAAAAAGAGATTGTGTTGTAAACGTTTCGAATCCATATACAGACTGGTCACAAATATTCAATGTCAGTGCAGGAAACACCACAAAAATCAGCATTCCAAAAGAACATGCTTTTGACGCAGAGGCATCTGACCAAGTAATAAACAGAGCTATACGTATTACCACAACAGACTCCATTTCGCTCTACGCAAGCAATTATGAACAATACTCATTCGATGTAACTAATATATTGCCAACAGCGTCATTAGGATCGAGTTATATTATTCAGACTTACGAAGGATATTCTGAATTTTCAATAATTGCAACAGAAAACAATACAACAGTCAATATAAACTTATCAGAAAATTCATTGGGTCACAATGCCAACCAGCCTTTTACAGTAACTTTGAATACTGGAGAGTGCTATCAGGTTCAATCAGGAGAAGGCATTGATTTCTCTGGCACTACAATTACCTCTGAAGACAACAAGAAAATCGCTGTCTTTGCAGGAAATAAGAACGCAAGAGTACCTGTCTCATCCGGAGAAACAGACCTTTTATCAGAACAAATGGTTCCAACTTCATATTGGGGCAATAGTTTTGTCGTAACAAATTCCTTAACAAGAACATCCGACAAGGTTAAGGTCACAGCTCAGAACGACAATTGTCAGGTCAGAAAGAACGGCATGCTGGTTAAGACTCTTAATGCAAGAGAATCCTACGAATTCGAGATAACAGATTCTGCGCCAGCGGTTTACTTGGAAACGACAGAACCCTCATGCGTATTTTTATACCTCACAGGTTCAGATTATGGAGGAGAAAACGGCGACCCTTCAATGCTTATCATCAACCCCACTGAACAACAAATAAAACATGCCACTTTCAGTTCGCTCAACACAGAGGTAACTCCTCTTTATCACTATGTAAACATTATTACAGAAACAGATAACATAGCAAACATAAAACTTGACAATAATAACATATCGTCAACACAATTCAGTGAAGTTGCTGCAAATCCAGATTATTCTTACGCAAGAGTAGGCATTGCTCCTGGTGATCACACCCTTATTTCAGAAGGAGAAAAAGGTTTCATAGCTCAGGCATACGGACTTGGCGACAACGAGAGTTATTCTTATTCAGTCAGCTCATTGGCTATTAATTTGACTGCAAAATTATTTGTAGAAGGTTTAAATTCATCGGATTATCCAGAAGGTTTCGAATTTTGTCTTTTTAGCACCGACTCTGTTGAGTTTGAAGTGGAAACAAATTTCGAACATACCGACATCGTATGGAACTTTGGAGATGGACAAGCCGGCAGCGGAACTCAAACCACTCACCAATTTACAAACGGAGGCGACTACACAATCTCATGCGACATATACAAAACCGTTGACGGCATAAACACGCTCGTCATAACACTTAACACTAATATACATGTCAATAGCGCATACGACATTCTTATCACAGAATCATTATGCGAAGGAGATAGCTATCAGGTAAATGACAATCTGATTTACGAGAACCTAGAAGTCGGATATATAGAAGAAGTATTTGAATATCAAACTATTAACGGATGTGACAGTATTGTAACACTCAATCTGACTGTCAATCCTAGGTATGAAACATTGATTACCGAGTCTATCTGTGAAGGAGACAGTTACATACAAAACGGCTTTGTATTTGAAAATATGCCTGCAGGAAATCATTTCGACACTCTATTTTTAAATACAATTCACGGATGCGACAGTATCATCGCAATCAATCTCATTGTAAATCCTATCCAAGACACATTAATAACCGCTGCAATATGCCAAGGTGACAGTTATCTGGAAAACGGATTCACTTTTGAAAATATGCCAGCTGGAAATTACACCGACACCTTATCTTTAAACACAATTTACGGCTGCGATAGTATTGTCGCCATCAACCTCACTGTAAATCCTATCTATGACACCTTAATAGTAGATACGATATGTCAGTGGGGCAGCTACATTGAAAACGGTTTTACATTCGAAAATATGCCGGCGGGTAATCATCTCGACACATTATTCTTAAATACAATATTCGGCTGCGACAGTATCGTCAGAATCAATTTAACTGTGAATCCTACTTACGACACATTAATTTCTGCGGCTATCTGCGAAGGCGAGAGCTACATGGAAAACAACTTCATATTCGAGAACATGCCAGCAGGTAATTATATTGATTCCGTAATGTATTCAACAATATACGGCTGCGATAGTCTCGTCAAAATAGATCTTACCGTAAATCCTATTTACGACACCTTAATAACTGCCGCCATTTGCCAAGGTGACAGTTATCTGGAAAACGGATTCGTATTTGAAGAAATGACAGCTGGCAACTATATTGACACCTTATTCCTGAATACAATTTACGGCTGCGACAGTATTGTGGCTCTCAATTTAACCGTTAATCCAATCTTCGACACATTATTCATCGACACTATCTGTCAGTGGGACAGCTACTTGGAAAACGGTTTCACATTCGAAAATATGCCGGCAGGCAACTATATCGACACATTATTCCTAAATACAATATTCGGCTGCGATAGTATCGTGGCTCTCAACTTAACGGTAAATCCTATTTTCGACACATTGTTCATCGACACTATCTGTCAATGGAATGATTATTATGAACATGGATTCGAATTCGACTCTTTGGCTCCTGGCATATATAACGACACATTATTCTTGAACACAATATACGGCTGCGATAGTATAGTAAGACTGGAACTTACTGTTGGTGAAGAATTCCATCTTGAAATATTCGACACTATCTGTCAATGGGAAGACTATTACGAATATGGATTCGAATTCGACTCATTAGCATCAGGCAATTATTACGACACTCTGTTCCTAAATACAATACTCGGCTGCGATAGTATCGTTGAACTCAGTTTACGCGTAAATCTAACCTACGACACCTTATTCGTTGACACAATATGTCAATGGGATGATTATTACGAACACGGATTCGAAATAGACTCAGTATTAGATGCCGGCATGCTCTATGAAACTATGGTTTTACCAACAATATTGGGTTGCGATAGTGTTATTAACTTAGAGTTGTTCGTTAAACCTTCATACGATTACACAATCTTTGACAGTATCTGTGATGGAGAAAGCTATCACGAAAACAACTTCAGTTTCGACTCTCTGACTCCAGGAAATTATTATGACACACTGTTCTATCAAACAATTCTAGGATGCGACAGTATCGTAAAACTTGATCTTTTTGTAGGACATATCTACGATACATTGATAGAAGTTGACATCTGCCTCGGTGATAATTACTTCGAAAACAACTTCTTCTTTGAAGCACCAGAATTAGGAAATTATAAAGATACTTTATTCTTAAAGTCTATATATAATTGCGACAGCGTGGTAAAATTAGATCTCAATGTAAGAGAACATTATTACTACGACATCATCGACACTATTTGTGAAGGCGAAGATTATCTCTTGTACGGGCTGGAAATTATTCAACCTGAACCTGGAATCTACGATTTGGTTGGTGAACATCAAACCATTTACGGATGCGATAGTATATTCAACGTTTCTCTCGAGGTGATACACACCTTCAAAGAACCTACAATCGTTGGTTTACAAGAATTATTGGTTTCAACAAATATGGTCAGCGGACACTACCTCTATAGCATAGACTCTATTCCTGGCTGTACTGAATATATATGGACTATAGAAGATACCGATTGGTTGATCTACCCTAACGGAACTGAATGCGAAATTATTGCCACAACACCTGTACATAATGTAATAAAAGTACAGGCAGGCAATCACTGCGGAACAGTCATAAACGCCTTAGATCTTCACGCTAGCTTCATAGGATTAGATGAAGAATTCGGTAATGAAATAAAATTATACCCTAACCCAACGAAAGATGTTCTTAACATATACTGTAACAACATCAGAAAAGTTAATATCTACAACAGTTTCGGACAACTTATCAGTAGTGCTGAATATGATGCCGTTAACGAAATGAGCATCAATATGGGTGGTCTTGACAACGCTTCATACATAGTTGAAATCATCACAAACGAAAGAGTATTTGTAAAACAAGTTATAGTAATTAAATAATCATGAAAATATCTAAATTAATTATTCCAATCGTTGCATTGTTCTTATTTAGCAATTGCACAAAAAACGATAACACAACAGTGGTGTTATTAGGAGAAGAGTCATACGTAGAAGACATGCTCAGTGTCATACCTGACACATTATTAGATGTTTTTGACACTCATTTCGGCGGAATATATAATGGCTTAATTCCACCAAATATTGAGGGTGATTTTTTAATGACTCAAAAACAGCGCGTCTTCTCTAATATTACAGAAGGCTGGCCATTGGACGTAATAGAACCAGATGTCACTCTTTCAATATATAATCAAGAAAACAGAATAGCAACTTTAAAGATAACAGAAGGAACTGAGACAGTGACAGATACAGTATATATCACTGGCGTTGACAACCATTTTGCAGTGTATTATACAGAAGATAAAGTCTTGTCGTACTTAGGCTATGAGACAATTATCAAAAGAAATGTGATATTTAAAGGAGAGATTTCAGAATACGGCATTAGAAATTTATTCATGGCAAGCATTATAGCTGACGTAATAGATAATTCAAACGGAGCTTTATTCCAATATAATGTAGGAGATTTCTTTATTTATAAAGATGCAGACGGATTCTCAAAAAAATTTTGATAACCTTTAATATTTAGTAAGATGAAGAAAACATTAATATTATTTGCTATTATTTTGTTTGTTTTCAAGGTAAATGGACAAATCACATACGATATAAAAGGAGGAAGCAAATATAAAGACAAGACTATCGTTTTTGGTCTTAAAACAGGTATAAATAGCTCAAGTTTTGTATATTCTGATTCGCATCTCAACACACTTCCAAAAGATTTCTTATTGAGAGCTGATATTGGAGCCTATCTAGAATTACCAATTTCAAAATTTTTATCGGTATCACCCCAGGTCTTATTGTCTAGCAAAGGTAGTTCAACCAGCTACATATATGAAAATGAATACGATGTATCATATACTGTAAAATCAAGATATATCTCCATGAGATTACCTATCAATATTCGTATTCCTGTGAGAGCCTTGAATAACAATGAATTTAATTTATTCTTCGCTCCATGCTATAATTATCTCCTTGGAGGAACCATAGCTTTATCACAACCAGGTCTCCCTATCAGTGATGTTAATATTAATTTAGGAAGCGCTAACATGAGAAGCGAAGACATAAGTATCTTCTTTGGTGGAGGTTATCGTTTTAGAATCAATCTCACACATTTGACTCTCATCACAAAAGTTGAACTCGGCTATAATATGAGTATAACTAACAACTTCTCCGACATGGAATTAAATCAAAGTTCAACTCCTACAAATATTCATTCATATAATGATGTGAGAGAAAGATATAACCGCAACTTGGAATTTAATGTAAGTATCGGAATACCAATAAGATTAGGAAGATCTGAATGTACCGATTTTAACCATGATTTCCCAACGATATTAGATACAAGAAGAATAAAGAAAACATATAAAAATCCTCTTTAATAATTGATTTTTATATGATAAAGATTGTAACCATTATAGGTGCTCGTCCTCAAATTATCAAAGCGGCAGCACTGAGTCGTGCCATAAAAAACAATTTCTCTGACAAGATAAAAGAAGTCATTGTCCATACCGGACAACACTATGACGACAATATGTCGCAAGTCTTCTTCGACGAATTAGGAATTCCTTCACCTGATTACAACTTAGGCGTAGGATCAGGGAAACACGGCGCACAAACCGCCAAGATGATTGAAGGCATTGAGGAAATACTCATAAAAGAAAATCCCGATTATCTCGTTGTCTATGGCGATACAAATTCAACGCTTGCAGGCGCAATTGCCGCTTCGAAAATTCATATCCCTATAGCTCATATCGAGGCAGGCCTGCGTTCATTCAACAAGGCGATGCCGGAAGAGATAAACAGAATATGCTGCGACCATTGCTCGACCATGCTCTTCTCCCCTACTCTGACAGGTTACAACAATCTTATCAACGAAGGATTTAATCCGGAGAACAAAAAAACTTTCACGGCAGATAATCCAGGCATTTATCATTGCGGCGACGTGATGTATGATAATAGCTTATTCTTTGGGTCAACAGACAACAGACAACGGACAACAGACATCTTCCAAAAAGACGATTACATTCTATGTACGATACACCGCAACAACAATACTGATGAGCCGAAGAGACTGAATGCTATTGTCCGTGCGTTGATTAAGTTATCAGAAGAGAAGGATATTATCATTCCGTTGCATCCGAGAACGAAAAAATTGTTGAATGTAAACTTAGATTCCGCCACTTACGACACCTTTATTAATAATAGCAGGATCCATATCACCGAGCCTGTTTCATTTTTAGAGATGATAAGTTTGGAGAAGAACGCAAGTTTGGTTCTGACCGATTCCGGTGGCGTACAGAAGGAAGCCTATTTCTTCAAGAAACCATGCATCATCATGCGAAGCGAGACCGAATGGAAGGAGATTGTTGAAGTCGGGGCTGCCATCATAGCCGATGCCGATGAAGAAAGAATCATAGAAGCGTATCATCATTTCAAAGACAATGACGCTATAGAATTTCCAGAGATATTCGGCGACGGCAGAGCAGCGGAATTCATATGTAATGAATTGATTAGCAATATATAATATATTTTTTGATATTTTTTATAAAAATGTTTTTCTTTTAAAGAAAAAGTATTATTTTTGCAAAACGAAAAAAAGAACGTTAAGTTCAAGTTAAATGTTTAATTATCAATAAAATAAATTATGAATCAGTACGAAACCGTTTTCATTTTAACTCCCGTTTTATCTGATGAACAGATGAAGGAAGCGGTGAAGAAATTCGAAGACATTCTCACCAAATGTGG
>SUWT01000104.1 GCA_015061335.1 Lentimicrobiaceae bacterium
TATCGGGAACGTTTTTTAAGAAATATATCAAACTACTGACGTGGGAAAATGGGTTCTGCCCATTGATGTAGGAAAATTAATAATAAATAGAACCCGCCATAAATATTATGAGGGCTAATAAAATTTTTCTTTCTATCTTGTTGATAATTTCTCATTGCGTAAAATCTCAAGAACCAGAGCCAGCATGGGAGTTGTCGTTGAGTGAAGCGACTACAGAATCTGATTATTTACCAGCAAATCTTCTTGAACTTAAAGATGGTAATTATCTCTGCCCACTTATCAGCACTCTGGATTATCAGAAAACTGACAAAAAAATATTTGAAGCGAAGATTCTGAAAATAAGTTCTGATGGAAAGATATTGGATAACATCACAATCGAATGCGATAAAGAATATAAGATTAACGATATATCCGTTGATATCTGGAATGATACAGTAAATATTTTCTCGCATCTTATCGCTTACGATCATAAGAGTTCAAAGATAGTGCATAATTATCTGTATGACGATTTGTCTCTTTCAAAACAAAAAGAAATATATCATGACGATTTTGATACTTTATTAAAACCTATTCTTAGAAATAAAATAGGGAACAAACCATTGATTGACAAGTTTGGTAACAGGACGATGTCTTTCGGATATACTAGTGAAAAAGCTGACAGAATAAAATTTGAAAATGATGAGAAATATAACGATATAGATATAATGTTATTTGTAAAATTCGATTCCAACTTTAATATCATGGCCGAAAAGTGGTATGATATTGAAGAACTAGATTTTAATATTGTATTTTATCCGAAAACTTTCATCTATAATGAGGATTCAACAGGGTATTTCTTTATGTCTCGGGCGTATTTTAAACCATGGAATATACAGTATGTGTTTGATCTGGATTTGAATTATCAATATTATAATTCATACCAATGTTCTCCGCAAGGAGTTTTTGATGCTCTATACTGCAACTGGCTTCAGAATCCGTATGATGGTGAAACATATGGATTTGGTGAAGTTTATACTCCATGGCAGGACAGTGAGTTGTTTATGTTCAAACTAAACCCTGATAATTTTGAAGCAGAATATAATGTAAGCACAAATACAGCTAATGGTATGTGGAATAGCGTTTTACCTGGTGAGAATATCTGCTTTTCCCCTAATGGAAGGATATATGGGTTAGGGATATTCAATTATGCGCAATTTGCTGATTTTGCATATAATTCCAATGTCTGTTACATTGGCGTATTCGACAAGAGTGTAAATTATCAGAGCGAATGGTATTATCAGATAAGTCCGGATTACAATCATTTTTTTAATAATATCTATTATACGGAATCGGATGATATAATAGTCACCGGAGAGATTCGACATAAAGAAAACGAGGTCGTTTATTATGAACCTTACATGGCTAAATTCCCAGCCTCAGCATTTGTCAGCATCGAAGAAGCACACGCTCATAATTTGAAAGTCGCTGTAGCTTATCCTAATCCTGGCGGTGATGTGATGAATATTAGAACTTCATTACGCAACTGCACATTGCAGGTTTATGACATGCAGGGAAGAATGGTTCATCAACAAGAGATTACAGATGACGTTACTTCAATAGACGCTTCCAATTGGACAAATGGAACGTATGTTTGGGAGCTGGGGACTGGGAACGGGAACGGGAGCGGGATTTTGGAGAGCGGGAAATGGGTTAAGTAGAATCTGAGAATTTGAAAATCTGAGAATTATGGTAGAGACGTATCACATTACACCATTGAAAATAAACAATATGTAATTGATGCGTCTTCCAAATTGAAAATTGAAAGTTGAAAGTTTGTTGGACGTGGCTTGCTGCGTCCTTAATTTTTTTATATGTACATATTAATATAATGTGTTGTCCATTGTATTATTTTTTGCGATAAAATAAGCCAGAAAATGTGTTGAAAAAACGAGAATAAAAAAAGTTAAATTTTTTTTCTACAAAGTGTTGTGTATTAAAGAAAAAGTTGTATCTTTGCACCCGGAAAAAAGTTAGAAATATTAACTTTGTGAATGAGATAGTTAAGGGACCTGATAAGTTAAACGTTAGAGGTTTCTACATCGTAAGTGGTTAAAAATCAGTTCTGTGAGCTTGCGATGGGTTTAGCAGTAGAGCCAGAGAAATGGCTGTGTTTCCCGAAGACTATGTTGTTTAAAGAGCGAAATTTCGAGCTGTTTAGAGAGAAAATAATAAGGAATTTTTCCTATTGAATGGATAGAAATTAGTAATTTAAAGAAAAAGAAATGCCAACGATTCAACAATTAGTCCGCAAAGGACGTCAAAAATTGGAAGACAAGAGTAAGTCTCCTGCCTTGGATTCGTGCCCACAACGCCGTGGTGTTTGTGTACGTGTTTACACAACAACACCTAAGAAGCCTAATTCAGCTATGCGTAAGGTTGCGAGAGTTCGTTTGACCAATCAGAAAGAAGTTAATGCCTACATTCCTGGTGAGGGTCATAACTTGCAGGAACACTCTATCGTGATGATTAGAGGTGGTCGTGTTAAGGATCTTCCAGGTGTACGTTATCACATCATCCGTGGTGCATTGGATACCGCAGGTGTTGATGGTCGTGCACAACGCAGATCAAAATACGGCGCAAAACGTCCTAAGAAACAGGCCGCTAAGAAGAAATAATTGTAAAACGGTAAAAGTTTAGAACATTAGAACATGAGAAAAGCTAAACCAAAGAAAAGAATCATCCTTCCAGATCCAAAATACGGTGATGTATTGGTAACAAAATTCGTTAACAACATCATGTTGAAGGGTAAGAAAAATCTTGCTTATGAGATATTCTACAAAGCTATGGATATCGTAGGTAACAAATTGAACGAAGACCCTGTCAGCGTTTGGAAGAAAGCTTTAGAAAACGTAACTCCACAGGTAGAGGTAAGAAGCCGTCGTATTGGTGGTGCAACTTTCCAGATCCCTTCAGAGATTCGTCCTTCTCGTAAACAAAGTATCGGTATGAAGAACCTCATCGGTTATGCTCGTAAACGCCATGAGAAATCAATGGGTGAGAGATTGGCAGGTGAAATCATGCAAGCATACAAAGAAGAAGGTGCAGCTTTCAAGAAGAAAGAAGAAATCCACAGAATGGCTGACGCAAATAAAGCCTTCTCACACTTCAGATTCTAATATTAATAGGAGTATAAATTGATGAAAAACGGTCAAAATAATAAGAATAACTTAGCTCTTACTCGTAATATCGGTATCATGGCTCACATTGATGCCGGTAAAACTACTACTACAGAGCGTATTCTGTATTATACAGGCCGTAGTCGTCGTATCGGTGAAGTGCATGACGGAGCCGCAACAATGGACTGGATGGTCCAAGAACAAGAACGTGGTATCACAATCACTTCAGCAGCTACTACGGTGTTCTGGCAGCTTAATGATACTCAATATAAGATAAATATTATCGACACCCCCGGCCACGTCGATTTTACAGTGGAAGTAGAACGTTCGCTTAGAGTCCTCGACGGAGCCGTCGCATTGTTCTGCGCAGTCGGTGGCGTTGAACCTCAGTCAGAAACCGTATGGCATCAAGCCGATAAATATAAAGTGCCACATATCTGTTTTATCAATAAAATGGATCGCTGTGGCGCAGACTTCTTTAAGGTCGTAGATCAGATAAAAGAACGCCTTAACGCAAATCCAATACCAGTACAAATTCCAATCGGATGTGAAGATAACTTTACAGGTGTTATCGACCTGGTCAAAAATAAAGCATACGTTTGGGAAGATGAACTTGGCACGCAAGTCTCAGAGGTAGAGATACCTGAAGATATGAAAGAAACTGCAGAAGAGTATCGTATGATGTTACTTGAAGGTGCAGCGGAGGATAATGAAGACTTGTTTGAAAAATTCATGACAGACCCTGAGTCTATCACCGAAGAAGAACTGATAGCAGAGATTAGAAAAGCAACTTTGGAAAGAAAAGCATGCCCTGTCTTATGTGGAGCTTCATTCAAGAACAAAGGTGTTCAGCCATTACTCGATGCTATAGTAAATTATTTGCCAAGTCCTATTGATATTGACGATGTTACAGGTGTTAATCCTAAGACCGAGAAAGAAGAAATACGCAAAGCGGATCCTGATAAAGAACCGTTCTGCGCACTCGCTTTCAAGATTGCAACAGATCCTTACGTCGGTCGTCTTGCTTTCTTCCGTGTTTATTCTGGATCTTTAAAATCAGGTTCATACGTGTTAAACGTAACGACAGGAAAGAAAGAGCGTATTTCAAGAATCATGCAGATGAATGCTAATAAACAGACACCTTTGGATGTTATTGAAGCAGGTGATATAGCAGCAGCTGTCGGATTTAAGACAATAAGAACAGGCGACACACTCACGAGCGAAGATAAACCTATATTGCTTGAGTCTATCTCATTCCCACAACCAGTTGTTCAAATCGCAGTTGAACCTAAAACTCAAGCAGAAATGGACAAGTTGTCAGTTTCCCTCGATAAACTTGCCGAAGAAGATCCTACGTTCAGAGTCACCACAGACGAAAATTCAGGTCAAACTATCATATCCGGAATGGGTGAGTTGCATTTAGATATTATTATCGACAGACTGAAGAGAGAATTTGGCGTCGAGATAAATGTTGGAGCTCCACAAGTGGCTTATAAAGAATCTTTTACAGCCATGGTACATCATCGTGAAGTATATAAGAAACAAACAGGTGGCAAAGGTAAATTCGCCGATATCGAATTCGAGATCGGACCTGCAGATGATGGAGTTAGCGGCTTGCAGTTTATCAATGACGTTAAAGGTGGTAACATACCAAGAGAGTATATACTTGCAGCTGAAAAAGGATTCAATAGTGCAATGTCAAATGGTGTCTTGGCAGGATTCCCAATGGATTCCGTTAAGGTACGCGTCATAGATGGCAGCACACATCCTGTAGATAGCGATGCATTATCATTTGAAGTAGCAGCTCATTTGGGTTTCAAAGAGGCTGGAGCAAAAGCAAAATCAGTTATCTTAGAACCTATAATGAAAGTTGAAGTAAGAGTTCCATCAGAATATTTGGGCGATGTCTCAGGCGATCTTAATAGAAGAAGATCAATATTACGTGAAGTAGAAGCTGGCATAAGCCAACAAATAATCAGAGCTGACGTTCCATTGTCAGAGATGTTCGGATATATTACGACATTAAGAACCTTAACACAAGGAAGAGGAAACTTCAGCATGGAATTCAGTCATTATGCAAGAGTTGCCGACGATTTGGCAGAAATTGTAATCAAGAAAGCAAAAGGAACATATTTCTTCTTTTAATAGAAGTTAACAAAGAAAAAATTAGAATAAAAAAATAAAATTAACAACAAATTCTTATGAGTCAAAGAATTAGAATTAAGTTAAAATCTCATGATCACAACTTGGTTGACAAGTCAGCCGAGAAGATTGTGAAGACTATCAAATTGACTGGCGCTGTTGTTAGCGGTCCTATACCATTACCAACAGACAAGAAAATTTACACAGTTTTGCGTTCTACATTCGTTCACAAGAAATCGAGAGAACAATTTGAGTTATCATCATACAAGCGTTTGCTTGACATCTATAACTCAACATCACAAACTATCGATGCTTTGATGAAGTTAGAATTGCCTAGCGGTGTAGAAGTAGAAATTAAATTATAATTGTAAAACTATCTAGTAATTAAAAGCGTAGCATGTCAGGAATACTAGGAAAAAAGATTGGGATGACCAGCATCTATGACGAAAGCGGAAGAAACATTCCAGTAACAGTCGTCGAAGCAGGTCCTTGCGTAGTCACCCAAGTTAAGACAAAAGAGAAGGACGGTTACGATGCTATCCAAATGGCGTTTGATGAAAGAAAGGTGAAGAACACACCTAAGGCTTTACAAAAGCATTTTGAAAAAGCCGGCACAACACCAAAGAAGGTAGTACGCGAATTTTCACGTTTCGAAGAAGGCCACAGAAAGAGCCTTGGTGAAATAATCACCGTCGATGTGTTTATGGAAGGCGAATTTGTTGACGTAACAGGTGTCAGCAAAGGTAAGGGCTTCCAAGGTGTAGTAAAACGCTATAATTTCAATGGCGTTGGACAAGCGACTCACGGTCAACACAACCGTTTGAGAAAACCGGGTTCAATCGGTGCATGTGCTTATCCTTCAAGAGTATTTAAAGGATTACGTATGGGTGGTCACATGGGTAACCGTACAGTGAAGGCTATCAACCTTCAAATCATGAAAATCGTTCCCGAGAAGAATTTGTTAGTTGTGAAAGGTTCAGTACCGGGATCTAAAAACGGATATTTAAAAA